>CAZRNK010000112.1:0-6669 GCA_964601435.1 uncultured Oscillospiraceae bacterium
GTACTGTGAATCCCACAGTTGGCTCTGAACACCGTTTCCAGGAGCCGCCCATTGGCCAGGCCAAGCGGGTTTTGGTCATTGGCGGCGGCCCCGGCGGCATGCAGGCGGCCATCACAGCTGCGGCGCGGGGTCATGCCGTCACGCTATGTGAAGCCGCTGAGGCTCTGGGGGGGAATATGCGCCATGCGGACACCGATCCGAGAAAGGCGGATTTAAAGGCGGTGAAAGACTACTTCATCAACCAGCTGAACGCCTCCGGCGCCGATGTGCGGCTGAATACGGCGGTGGATGCCGGCTTTGTAAAAGCCTTTCAGCCGGATGCGGTTATCTGCGCTGTGGGCTCCGTCCCGGCGGTCCCGCCCATTCCAGGCATTGACGGAGCCAAGGTGCTGACTGCCATCGAGGCCCACGAGGCCCGGGCAGAAATCGGCCAGAACGTGGTGATTATTGGTGGCGGTCTGGTGGGCTGCGAGACCGCGCTGTACCTGGCAGACCAGGGGCGGAAGGTGACGGTCATAGAGATGTTAGACGACGTTGCCCTGGAGGATGCGCCGCTCCATCGGATACCGCTGCTGATGGAGCTGGGCAAGAGCGGCGTTGCCATAGCCACCGGCTTTGCCTGTACGAAGGTCACGGAAGCGGGCGTCTATGCCAGGAAAAAGGGCGAAGAAGGGGAGACGTTTTTCCCCGCGGACACCGTAATTCTCTCCGCCGGCATGCGGGGCCGTACAGACATAGTGGATGCCCTGGAGGGTGCCTGCGATGCATTCTACCCCATCGGCGACTGCCAGCGGGCCAGAAAAATTACCGAGGCAATTCGGGAGGGCTATTTTGCGGCCCTGTACCTGTAACCAATTGCAAGCCGCCGCCCGGTGCTTTTTGCACAGGGCGGCGGTTTGCATTGCTTACAGAAGGGACACTCTGGCGAAGGCATCCCTGGTACACGAAACGATGTTGCCGCCGCCGTTGCAGTCGCCAATGGGATAAAACTTGTTGGTAATTCCGGCATATTCCATGGCTTCGTCGATACAGGGAGCACTGCCGCCGCAGACTAACACGCTGTTGGCCTCCAGCACGTGGCTGTGGCCCTCTGCGTCGGTATAGCGCACGCTGCCGTCGGCCAGCACAGCCCGGGTTTGGACATTGACAAGGGTATGGATATTGTCATAGATTTCCCAGGCCCCGGCCATATTCTGCAGGCCCGCGCCGTCAGCGCGGCGGATAATATACTGCATCTTAATATGGTGCACGATAGAGGCGTTCCAGCAGACGGCCGGCTGCCGGGTCAGGATGGTGACGTCATGTCCATTGTCAGCCAGGTACATGGCACATTCCACGCCGGACTCAGCGCCGCCCACAACAACAACCCGTTTTCCCAGCTCGTGCTCCCGGCCAATCACGCTGAAGGGCGTCCAAATCCCGGGCCTGAGGTTTTGCTGTGCGTCCGTCAGCCCTTCGATTCCCGTGGGCAGCTTGGCCTGGGCGCCGGTGGCGGCCAACACGGCATCGAAGCCGCCCTGGGCGATTTCCTCCCGAGTAGGTTTGTGGCCCAGACGCACATCCACATGGAGCTGCTCCAGTTGAGCTTGCATCCAGTTCTTATAATTTTTCATAGGCCATTTGAAGCGGAAGAAGTCTGCGTACCGCATCTGCCCGCCCAGCTGCATTTCCTTTTCAAAGAGGGTGACAGTATGCCCCCGCTCTGCGGCGAAAATGGCTGCACGCATGCCCGCCGGGCCACCGCCAATGACAGCCACTTTCTTGGGCGAAGCAGCGGGTGTCCCCAGGCGGTACATACGGCTGCCCAGACCGTGAATCGGATTGACGGAGCACACAGACAGCCAAGGGTCACAGCCCTCTTCATACATGACGCCGTGGCAGCGGTTGCATTTCAGGCAGGGGACAATCTGGTCCCCCTGCCCGGCATAGAGCTTTTCCCCATAGTTATAGTCGGCGATGAAACCACGGGCCATGCCAATTAAGTCGCAGCCGCCTTCGGCCAGATAGCGCTCCATAATTTCAGGTTTCTGGAATCCCCCGACGGGCTCCAGCAGCGCCTGAATGCCGGAGCGCTTCAGTGTCTGTGCGAAGTCCGCGGCCGGATGGTCCTTTCCGGACCAGTTGTATCCGCTGGGGTGGGAGCGGACGGCGTTCTCCTCCCGAATCTGGAAAATGTGCACATAGGGATCCATGGCTTTGCAGAAGGCCATGGTTTCGTCGGGGAAAAACCCACGGGCACATTCTCCGGAGTAGCCCACCGGCTGCTGCCAGGCGATAATGGCCTCCCGGAGGAAACTGCCGCCCCACCGCTGTGCCACGGCAGCATATGCCTCCCGGACCAGGCGGGTGCGGGCTACAATATCTCCGTAATATCCATCGTCCCGACCTTTCGGGTCGGGGACCATATGCAAATCGACGCGCATGGTGAAGCCGTCAAAACCCAGGTTTTTATATAGCTCCAGTTTTCTGACAAAGTCCGCAATGACTTGTGGAATTTGCTCGACAGGCAGAGGGAGCAAATCGGGTGTCCCCGGCGGAAAGCCGGGGCCGAAGGCCGGCCCGCCGCACAGGCTGTACCCCTTCGGCATGTCGAGCTCAGTGGCCAAAATTACCTTGGAGCCATAGTAATGGATTTCCTCCGCCAGCTGACTGATGTAATTATGCACACTGGGGTCGGACATGTCAAAGTACTCCATGTGAGTGGAGTCAAGATTCGGGTCCCCCTGGCGCTGAATTGCATTGGTCCACTCGCCGATGGTCACAATACCGGCGCCGCTTTTAGCGATTTGGGAGAAAAAGGCCCGGTATCCCTCGGCAGGGAATGTCTCCGGCCCCTGGAGGTTATGGGGCGAGGCGTTCGGGTACACAAGCCGGTTTTTCAGAATGTGGTCCCCCACCCGGATGGGAGAGAGCAAATGGGCGTATGGATGCATAGAGAATCGTCCTTTCCTGTGACATGGGAAAATTGAAAGGGCGAAAACTTCGCCCTTTCAATTTTCCGTTTGGGTTCCTTTTTGTATATTTAGCTGTTATAGGCGTCGTAGGCGTCCTGATAAATTTCGATACACCGCTCCAGGTTCATGCCCTGGATGGTTTCGACATAGGTATCCCAACTACTTAATGGCATTTCCCCGTTGACAAATTTGAAGAAGCTCTCCTGAATGTACGTGCCGATGTCGTTCCATAGCACCGAGAATTCCAACGCATCATCTACCGGAATTGGAATATAGGCGGGATACATCCAGGCATTGTCTACATTGGTTGCCCAAACTTCCCCGGCTTCCAGCTCCGATTCAGAAAGGACGCTGTCATACCGGTGAGCATCCTCCATAAAGGGGCCCATATCCAGGGCATACAGGGAGGCGGCAAAGTCTACACTCAACCCGTCGGGGTTGGCATACACCAGCTCGGTCCACTGCGGGTTGCCCGCGTCGTCCAGCACATGGGCTTCCCCGTCCAGACCCCAGTTGCACAGGAAGGAACCTTCCTCGCTGTACATATAGTCGATGAACCGGATTAAGAGCTCAGGGTCTTCGCAATTGGTGGTAACGCAGTAATTGGAGGTTTGCACCCGGCTGCCATAGCGGCTGTAGTGGATTTCCTCTGTCCCGGTTTCGGTGGGCTGCGGGACAGGGATAAATTCGGCGCCGTCAATTAATTCTTCATAAGCGGAAATATTTGTCTTTTCAATTACTGCCAGCCCAACTTCACTCTCTTGGAGCGCATTGTTGATCATGTAGGTCTGGGATGTGGAACTGAGCATGGCGGAGTCGGCATAAATCAGCCCCTCGCTGTACCACTGGTTCATGAGCGTCAGATAGTCCAGATAGCTGTCCTCCACACCGGTGAAGCTGACGACGCCGTCAATCAGGGAAAACTGGCTCTCACCGCTTCTGGCGCCGGTGAAGCAGTTGACACCCATGCCGGCCGCAAACAGCGTGTCGCCGCCATCGCCGCCCTGGAAGCCATAGGCGCCCGCATACCCGGCGTTTTTCAGAGCCGTCAGGACTTCGTACCATTCATCATAGGTTGTGGGGACATCCAGTCCGGTCTCTGCAAGCCAGTCGCCCCGGATAACATAGCCGCTTTCAAACTGGGGCTCGGACAAAAGCTGCCAGAAAGCGCCGATAATATTGTCGGCACAATAGGCGGTCTTATAGATGGTTTCGTCGGTGGACAGCAGGTAAGCGTAATTGGGACAGGCATCCAGATAGTCTGCTATATTGACAAATACTCCTTCCTCTACAGCTGCAAGGGCCCCGCCAGAGTAGTACTCGTTGCCGTTGTTGACATAGTCCGGCAAGTCGTCCGCAGCCAGCAGAACGCTGAACTGCTCGGACATGGCGGGCATGGGGATGTCCATGGTGTCGAAATAGACGCCCGTACGTGCGCCCAGCTCCCGATATACGGAAATATCCGAGTACGTGTCAAAATAGGCAGCAGTCTGGGGATTGATGGCGTTGAGATAGGTAAAGGTGACATTTTCTTCCGTCAGGGGCAGGGAGACTGTCACAAACCCCGGTTCTTCCGTGGGTACCTCCGTCGGTTCGGCCGTTTCTGATGCCTCCGGTTCCAGGGCTGGGGTCTGCGCTGCTGTGGGGGCTTCTGTGGCCGGGGCTTCTGTGGCAGGAGACTCCCCGCCGCCGCAGCCGGCGACAGCTGTCAATAGCAGGCAGCTTATCAGTGCAAGAATCCATACTTTTTTCATGGTGTCCTCCTTTTTCCTCCTTGGATTATCTTTTGGGTGTTTCCCTTACGAATTTTCGTCCGCCAGGGAAAGGCGGAGATTTCCGGTATATACGCCCGGGCGGAGCGGCGTCTGGACGCCGTCGACAAAGAAGAGCACCTTCTTGCCGTCCGACCCAGTGATTGTGGAGGTTTCGTCGAGGGTCAGGCATGTCAGGTAGCATGTGCCTGTCACAGTCCACTTCGTGTCCCGGAGACAGGCCAGTATGCCGTTGTTGATTGGCGGCGCTGCGGTGTTTGTGACAACGCCCAGCTCTTCCCGATTGTCCGGGTTGATTTTGGAAACCCGGTGTTTTGCCCTGGATGCAGACAGGACCCCCTCTATTTGACAGGCGGTAAATTGCAGGTTCAGGTTGATGCAGCAGGTGACGGAGGGCTTTGGCCGGCTGCCGGGCTTGTGGTCATTGTCGGGGTCGATTTTCTCCATGCCGATACTCACCGGGTTGGTCATGGAATTGTAGAAGTCGCCCTTCAGCGTCATATTTTGAAAGGTAACAAGCGCATCTGTACTGCGCTCATAGTCAAAGCCGGCCATTTTATATTTTTGGATGTTTTCACCGCAGATGTTGTGTGTTTCGTCTTTGACAGCCTGGCCTTCCCCGTCAAAATCAATTTCATACCAGCCGAAGCCCCGGCGGGGGTCATCGCTGTCCATCAGCTGTACCAATACGCCATTGCCGGCCGTTATCTCTGAATTCTCCAGATGGATTTCGGGATAGCAGCTTTTGATTAAGATGGGTGTCATGCCGGCATGGATGGCACTGTTTTGGATGTGGGTGAGTCCTCCCTGATTCTGATGGTACATAAGGCCAAAGCGCTTGGAATGGATAGCGGTACCGTTTTGCAAAATGGCCGAGGCGTGTTCATTGGCGATGATGACGCCATAGTCAGGCACATGAAAAACCGTGTGGTCAAAGATGTCCTGGGTTGCCGCAATGGAATAGGCGCCGTAGCCGCTTGGGCCTGTGATTTCCACCAGGCAATCCTTGGCCGTCAGGTGCAGTCTGTATTCGCCCGGGAAAGCGGGGTCGTCGGGGCCATCTGTGGACAGAGCGCCCCACTCGTGGGCCCGGATTTTGCAGTTTTCGTAGGTGACGGAGCCGGTGCCGACCAGATTGGTGGCCCGATTGGTTCCGCGCAGCCCCAGAGCCCAGGGGACCTTGGTCATGGGCTTGGGTCCGGCGGCGCCGGGCTTTGCAATCCGCTCAGCTAACGCATCTGCCTCCTGCTCTGTGCCGCCGCTGGTATAGATTTCAGAGTCGCGAATGTATACATCGGAGTAGTCGGCCACAAAGATTGCCCCGCGAATCGGGCCGCTGTTTTGAATACGCAAATTTCGGGCCCTGACACTGGAGTGTACACACAGCAGGCCTACGCCGACGCCGACGAAGTCGCTGCCGCCGCAGCCGTTGAGCTGGGCGTCATATCCGGCAATCTCATACTCTGCGCCGTTAAGAATTACGCCGCCAAAAAAACGTTTTCTGAGCGGACGGCTGCGTTTTTCATGGACTTTCCGTCGAAAGTGCCGGAGATGGCGGAGAGGTGGGAGGCGCCCGCGTTGACGCCGCCCTTGTCCACGTACAGGGCGCAGCTGTAGTCATAGCCGTCATAGCCGTCGATGATATCCCGGATTTCATCCCGGGCGCTGAGTATGACATTGGCGTAGGTGCCCGGTGCGATAGCCGTCTCCACACCTCCTGCGGTCATGACCAGGGTTTTGCCCGCCGGGGCGGAAAAGGAAGCCCCTGGTTCAATGACAAGTGTGTCATACTGACATGTGTCTGCTATAGGGTAACAGACACCTTGTTTTGCAATCATGTTTGTCACGGTATCCTCCGTTTCTGCTGACTGTGCGAAAAATTTTTGTGCGCAAATTGCAATAACAAGATGAACACTTCCGGGTAGATGGGACGGCAGTCAGGC
>CAZRNK010000113.1:0-3376 GCA_964601435.1 uncultured Oscillospiraceae bacterium
CCTGGGTCATCTCAAACTGATAGGCCAGATAATTGGTGATGCCGCCGATGACATTGCCGAACATGATGCCCACCAGCGGGACCATCACCACATCCTTAAACTGAATCCGCTGGATGAACCAGACGAAAATCCAGGTGCCTGCAATGGCGGCGGCGAAGGCGAAGATGGCCCGGCCCCACAGCGTGGAGCCCGGCATAAACAGCAGCGCCAGCAAAATGCCCAGCTGGGCGGAGGAGATGGTGGCCCCCGTGGTGGGGGAGACGAATTTGTTCATGCACAGCTGCTGCATAATCAGCCCCGCCACGCTCATGCCCACGCCGGTGCAGAGGATGGCCAGGAGCCGGGGCAGCCGGGAGATGAGAAAGACCTCCCACTGGGAGCCGTCCCCCTGGAGGAGGCTGGTGAGGTTTACGTCCAGCACCCCGACAAACAGGGAATAGCCCGACAGGAGCACGAGGATAACTGCCAGCACAATGGTAAGACGGATATTTTTTATCGCGCATCTCTCCTTTTTTCTGTTAGCAAAAGCTAACTCTTGGGGCAAAAAAATGCGGTGCGCTGCAAAACGAATGGTTTGCCGCACCGCAATTTTTTCAATTTCAACGGTACAAACTTTCGGTCTTTCGCTTCAGTTTGCCATTATAGCGGACACCGGCGGGCCGCTCCACTCCGAAAAGCTCTGTTCTCACTCCGAAAAGATATTTTCCGCTACCTTTTCCTCCGGGTTTTTCCGGTATTCCATAGGCGAGCAGCCCAAAACGGAGCGGAATGCCCGGGAGAATTTGCTGCTGTTCTCATAGCCGAAGGCGCTGGCAATCTCCGAGACGGACTGCTCCGTATGCCGCAGGCAGTGGGCGGCGGCGCGCATCTTATAGGCCCGGATATAGGCCTGAACCGACTCGCCATAGACGCTGTAAAAGCACTTTTTCAGCTGGGCAGGGGAGACATAAAACTGCGCAGCCAGATCGCCGATGGTGAGCCGGCTGTCCATGTGTTCCGTAATGAAGCGGCACACCGCCTTGGCCAGCTCTGCCTGGCTCCGGGAGCAGGAGCGCCCCGCCGTCTGGTCCAGGCCCAAATCCAGCCCGCTGAGGAAAAGCAGCAGTTCCAGGACCTTTACCTTGAAATACCCTGCCTGAAGATGGGGCGGTACGGCGTACAGCTCAGAGAAAATATGGCCAATCCGGGCTGTGGAGCGCATGAGGAAATAGCCGTTCCCGCGGCAGAATTTCTCCAGGAGGGCGGCGGGGCGCACCTCCACATCCTCCAGCAGGCAGGAGAGGCAATGGGGGGCCTTGGCCGGGTCCAGGATGACGGAGATGCCGTGATAGTGCCCGGTGGGGCAGTAGACGGCAGCGCCGGCGCCGGCACTCCTGGTGATGGCCATGTCTCCCTTGGTGAGATAGAAAAAGCAGTCCCCCGCGTCGTATTCAAACCGGCCCTCCCGGCAGTGGGTGATTTCCAGCACGCCCTCCGGGTAGGTTTCGGGGTAGGTAAATTTTTGGGTGTGGGCGTCCTTATAGCACAGCCAGATGCCGGGGAACACGGCGTGCTCGGTAATGATGAGCGCGCCGTCCGGGTTTTCCTGGCGGTAGACGATGCAGCTCTCTGCTTTGGACAAGACCCGGGCGCTGCAGTCCGACGCCCCGTTGCACAGACGGTTTTTCATGATTTCTTTCCTTTTCCGAAGGGGAGAAATGGACGATATGAACATTTCAGTATACACCGGAAAACAGGAAACCGGCAAGGGCATTTTCGTCTGCCCTTGCCGGTTTTGGTTTTCTTTTTTCAGGAGAGCGGCTCAGCTGGCCAGGTATCTGTCCAGTGCGGCCTGATAGATTTCGATGGCCCGCTCTCCGCCGGTGGCCATCAGGGTCTCCAGATAGCTGTCATATTCCTCCAGCGGCCGGTCGCCCACAATGAACTTGATGATATTTTCCCGGGCCAGGGTGGAAATGTCCGCCCAAATCAGGCTGAACTCCGCCGATTCCTCCGCCGTCAGGTATACATTGGGCATGGTATAGCTGATATCTTGGGAGATGTTGGCATGCCAGACGTCGATTAAGTCCAGCTGCTCCTGGGTATAGGTGTCCGCCATGCGGATGATGTCCCCCCGCTTGATGCCAATCCACTCGCTGCCGATGGCCGTCATGGCGGTGTACAAAATGGTGGCCAGGGCCGGGTTCAGGCCGTCGGGGTTATTTAAAATCAAGTCGGTCCAGACCGGTTCCCCGTTTTCATCCAAGGTATAGGTGACGCCTTCCTCGCCGTAGTTGGTAATCAGGAAGCCCTGGTCGGAGTACCAGGCGTCCAGCCAGCGCACAGCCAGGGCCACGTCCTCGCAGGCCGGGGTGATGGACAGCCCTGTATTCACGCTGGTGACGCTGATGGCCTTGGTGTAAATTTCATCGCCATGCTCCCGCACAGGCGCGGCCATGCCGGACAGGGCCATGTCCGCATCCGAAGCGGACTCCAGGACCGTGTCGATGTCAGAGAGTTGCAGTTGAAAAACGCCGCTCTGGCCAGTGTAGATGCGCTCGAGCATGTCTGCACTGTTGTCCCCGCCGGGGATGGAGATGAAGTCGGGGTCCAGCAGCCCCTCTGCATACCACTGGGCGAGCATGGTGACATAGTCCTTATAGGCGGCGTCTGTGATGGTCAGGCCCACAGTGCCGTTGTAATTGCGCAGGTAGCTGGTGTTCTCCGTCCGGTTGTCCAGGTTCCAGTAAAAGTAGCCCAGCCCATAGCCCTCTGCCAGGGCGGCATAGGGTGCGGCGCTGTTGATGGCCAGGGGGGAGCGGATGTCATAGGCGGTTTTAAAGGCGGAGAGTACGTCGTGAAGCTCGTCATAGGTCTCTGGCACTGTCAGGGACAGCTCGTCCAGCCAGTCCTGGCGAATCATGGTGCCGCTGGTGTTGATGCCGGCGCCCTCCACTGTGAAGGCATAAAACTCCACTACGTCCCCATTGCTGTTGACCGCCTGGGGCCAGTAGGTCTCGTCCGAGTTCAGAAGCCGGAGGTAATTGGGGGCATTCTCCTCCAGATAATCGTTGAGGGGCAGCAAAATTTCGTCCTCCACGGCCGCCTCCGTACTGCCATAGAGGGGGCCGGCCTCCTTGAAGATGTCCGGCAAATCCCCACTGGCCGCCACGATGCCGAACTGCTCCGCCTTGGCGGAGAGGGCGACCTCCATAAACTCAATGGTGATGCCGGTGAGCTTTTCCATCTCCTTGAAGACCGTGTGGTCTGCCCAGGTGTCCAGCAGGCCGTTGTTGGCCAGGGCGGGCTGCATATAGGTCCAGAGGGTAAAATACGTCTCCTCCGTCACCAGGGGATAGGCGCTCTCGGGACTCTCTGTCTCTGCCGGGGCCTCTGT
>CAZRNK010000113.1:3476-5487 GCA_964601435.1 uncultured Oscillospiraceae bacterium
GCCGCAGGCGGCGCAGGCCAGGAGCAGGCCGAGGGCCAGAAGCAGTGCAAGGACTTTTTTCATCGGTTTCCTCCTTCCGTTGTTTGCCCGGCGGCCATGCCGCCGGGGAGCATGGGGCTGTCTCCGGATTTATGGAACAACGCAGGCGGGAAACGCCCGCACGCCGTCCCATTTCGCCTGTAACCAGTATAGAAAAAAGCGCCGCTTTTGTCTTTGTCCCCGGGGGACAAAGCGGCGGCGCGATTTTGTAGGCTTTCTATAAGACCGGATTGTACTGTCTCCCCTTGCACGCAGCCGAATTTTGCAGTACAATAATAGGCAGTTCGAAATAAAAAGGAGAGGAAGTCCATGAAAAAAACGCAAAGACTGCTGGCCCTGCTGCTGGCCCTGGTACTGACGGCCGGTATGCTGTGCACCGGGGCGGCGGGCTATGTGGACCCGGCGGCCAGCATTGGCTCCATTACCGTGGAAAACGGCGCCGCCTACATCGATATGCATGACGGCACCCAGGTGGCGTTTACCCACGTCAGCTTAGCGGGCACCGTAGAGGTCCAGGGGGAGTTTGACCCGCAGCCCGTGACCCTGCACACCCTGATTCTGGAGCAGGATTGCCTTCTGAAATGGCTAGGGGACGGCGGCGCGTGCACCTTCAACCTGCACGCGGTCTACCCGGACGGCCATATTGAAGGCACTGTCTATTCCGACGGCGCCCTGGCCGGGGAGGACGCCAACACCTACGGCCTCTATATTTATGAAGACGGCTCCTTCTATCTTATCTCCATTGTCCTGGACGAGGGGCGCTACTGGATTACCACCCAGGAGACGGTGAATTTGCTGGAGGAGTATACGGGCCTGCGTCCCACGGGTACAGCCTTCACCGACGTCTCCGCGGATGCGTATTATTATGACGCGGTGGTCTGGGCCGTGGAAAACGGCGTCACGGTGGGCACCTCTGCCACCACCTTCTCCCCCGCTGACACCGTAACCCGCAGCCAGGCCGTCACCTTCCTGTGGCGGGCCGCCGGGGAGCCGGAGCCGGCTGCCACGGAGTCCCCCTTCACCGATGTAACCAGCGATGAATATTACTACAAGGCTGTGCTGTGGGCCGTGGAGCAGGGTATCACCTACGGCGTGGGCAACGGCCGCTTTGACACGGAGGGCACCCTGGCCTATGACGAAATCCTGGCCTTCCTCTGTCGCGCCGCCGGCGTGAGCAGCAGCGGCGAGGACTGGTCCCAGGTAGCTGTGAACTGGGCCGCGGAAAACGGCCTCACCGACGGCCTCACCTTTGGGGCCAAGGACGCCTGCCCCCGCGCCGACGTTGTCTACTGCCTCTGGAAGCAGCTCTCCGGGGGCGTCACACCGCCGGAGGAGGAAGAGCCCACAGAGCCTGTCCTTACGGAGCAGGCGGTCTATGACGCCATCGTCGCCCTGAAGGACAGCTATCCCGAGGGGATGCGCTGGACCAACGACGATTACTACCGCTCCGAGGCCATGAGCCGGGGCGGCTACGGCTGCGAGGCCTTTGCCCTCATCTGCAGCGACACAGCCTTTGGCGACCTGCCGGTGTTCTCCTATTTCCCGGAAGCATATTCCCAGGAGGAGCTCTATGATATGATTCGCGTGGGGGACATGCTCCGTATCAATGAGTCCCACACGGTGGTGGTCCTGGAGAAGCATGATGACTATATCGTAATCACCGAGGGGAATTACAACAGCTCCATCCACTGGGGCCGGACGATTTCCCGGTCCAGCCTGGAGTTGTCTTACTTCTGGATTCGGACCCGCTACCCGGCGGCGTAGCTGTACGCAAACCTCCCACATCCATTCGCATGCCAGAGCTTGTCCCAAAAGCCCCATGCGGCGATTGCGACAATGATGCAAAACCCCGCTCCCGGCCATCCGGGAGCGGGGTTTTTTGGATTTCGCTGAAGGCTGCCGGGGATTTGCCTCACATCCGCATCGCTGCGTCCAGGGCCAAATCGGAGCGCTCGCACTCATCGGGGAGCAT
>CAZRNK010000113.1:5587-6649 GCA_964601435.1 uncultured Oscillospiraceae bacterium
CGCTGTGGGCCAGGGCGGTGACGCGCCCGCCGTGAAAGCGGCCCAGCATGGTCTTTTTCCCCTCCGTGTCGGAGCGGAGGAGGACAAACTGGTTTTCCGTCAGGACGGCGGGGCAATGCGCGCCCCCGGCGTCCACAGTATAGAGCGCCTGGGCGTCCACCCCTTTTTTCTTAAACCCCGACAAAAGCTCGCTGGGCACATACACGTCCGCCCGGCCTGTATAGGGGGCCTGCTCACTGGGCACTTTATCCGTAGTAAAATCCTCTGCCGGAACGCCCAGCATCTGCGCCTTGATGCGGGCCACAATGTCCCGGGTGACCAGGGTGGCGGCTGTGCCGCTGTTCTGGAGCCCTCTGCATACTTTCAAAATCCGGTTGTCCCGGCTGTCCGGGTCCATCCCCGGCGGCAGGGGGACGTCTATGCAGTTTACCTCCAGGCGCAGCGTCCCCCCGCCGGGGAGCGGCACGCCGTCCGTCAGGCTGCCCTGGAGCCGCTTCTGCTCCAGAAAGCGGATGACCTGGCGGGCGTTTGCACCCCGCTCTCCATCAGCCCGCTTCAGCCCGTCCAGTTCCTCCAGGACGGCCAGGGGCAGCACAATATGGTTGTCCTCGAAAGACTCCAGGGCATAGGGCGCCTGGATGAGCACATTTGTGTCGAGTACATAGGTTTTCTGCATGGATTCTCCCGCCTTTCTCTCTGCATATGCCGCAGCACACGGCCCGGAAAATGGGTATACCTGTGGGATTGTATGTCCAGCATACACCCCCCTGAGGCGGCTGCACCACCGCGGTGGGGTAAAAGGCGGGTTAATTTTGTACGGAAAGCGGCTAAAAGTATGCGGCATTTCTGCAAAATTCCCGCAATATTGCGTCCATTTTGCAAAGCTTTAACAGTGGCTGCCTTTCTGATTTTACGCCGATTTGATATAAGGGAAGGCAGGAAAGCGTGTTTTTCACAAAGACGCAAAGAAACCGGATTTAGGAGGAACGCATGAACAAGGTTATCAAAAAGCGGATTGCATCCGCCGTACTGGGTACGGCCCTGGCGCTGCAGCTGGGCCTG
>CAZRNK010000114.1:0-6643 GCA_964601435.1 uncultured Oscillospiraceae bacterium
CCCGGGCCGGGATTCAGGACCCCAAGCGAGCCATTGGCAGCTACCTGTTCCTGGGTCCCACGGGCGTGGGCAAGACGGAGTTGGCCAAGGCCCTGGCCCAGGCCCTGTTCGACGACGAAGGGGCCATGGTCCGCATCGACATGAGCGAGTATATGGAGAAGTATTCCACTTCCAGGCTCATCGGCGCACCTCCGGGGTATGTGGGCTATGATGAGGGCGGCCAGCTCACCGAGGCTGTCCGGCGCAAACCCTATGCTGTGGTTCTCTTTGATGAGGTGGAGAAGGCCCATCCGGATGTGTTCAACATCCTGCTCCAGGTGCTGGATGACGGGCGGATTACCGACAGCCAGGGCCGCACAGTGGACTTTAAAAACACCATTATCATTCTGACCTCCAACCTGGGCAGTGACCTGATTCTCGACGGCATTACCCCCGAGGGAGACATCAGCCAGGAGGCCCGCAGTGCAGTGGATGCACTCCTCAAGCGCAGCTTCCGCCCGGAGTTCTTAAACCGGCTGGATGAGATTGTCTTTTACAAGCCCCTGTCCCGGGAGAACATTGAGGGAATTCTGGATTTGCAGCTTGCAGATTTGCGCCGCCGTCTGGCAGAGAAACAGCTCTCTGTGGAGGTAACGAGCGCCGCCAGAGCCTATATCATCGACAATGGGTACGACCCCATCTATGGCGCCCGGCCGCTGAAGCGCTTCCTCCAGGCAAAGGTGGAAACCCTGATTGCCCGGAAGATGATTGCCGAGGATTTGGAGCCGGATACGGTAATTACAGTGGATTTGGTAGACGGAGCCCTGGTGGCCCGGTAAAAAGAAATAAAACCCCAGTCGCATGTGCGACTGGGGTTTTGCGCGATTGCAGAGAAATCCGCCGGAAATATTTTGATATTTCCGGCGGATTTTGTTTTATGCGTATTTGCTGACAGAGGGCGGGATGGGCTGCGTTTCGTTTTCCGTATTCAGCCGGGCATCCCGAATCAGATGGCGGGGGCACTTGGGTGCGCACTGGCCGCAGGAGACGCATTTGCTGTAATCAATGCGAGCTAAGTTGTCAATGACGTGGATGGCGTCATACTCGCAGGTTTTTTCACAAATCTTGCAGCCAATGCAGCCGATGTCGCAGTATTTGCGCAGGGCCGCACCTTTTTCCACAGAGGAGCAGGCCACGGTGACGTCTGCGCTGTAGGGGACCTTGACAATAATATGCTTGGGGCAGGCGCTGGCACAGGCCATACAGCCCACGCATTTCTCGTGGTCGACCCGGGCCACCCCGTCCCGGACGCTGATGGCGCCGAAGGGGCAGGCCGTGACACAGGTGCCGAAGCCCAGGCAGCCATGGGGACACTCGTTGGGCCCCAGGTTGCCACCCAGGCGCATGGCGGCTACACAGTCGTCAATGCCCTCATAGATAAACTTTTTCGTGGCGTGGCCCGTGAAGCCGGAGCATTTCACCAGCGCGACGCTCCGCTCTGTGGCCTGAGCCTCCACGCCCATAATGGCGGCCACCTTCGCCGCAACCTCCGAGCCGCCGGCGGCACAGCAGTTGGTGGCGGCATCCCCCGCCACTACGGCGGAGGCATAACCGCTGCAGCCAGGATAGCCGCAGCCGCCGCAGTTGGCGCCCGGAAGGACTTCCAAAATCGCATCCTGCCGCGGGTCAGTTTCCACGGCAAACTTTTTCGCCGCGAAGGCCAGCACAGCGCCGAACACAATTGCCAGGGCGCCCAGCACAGCCACGGCGTACAAAACATTTATCATATCGCAAGCCCTCCCTTACCAGATTTTCAGGCCGGTAAAGCCCATAAAGGCCAGGGCAATCAGTCCGGCGGAGACCAGGGCGATGGGGAAACCCTCGAAGGCCTTGGGATAGTCGGCAAACTCCAGCCGCTCCCGGACGCTGGCAAAGAGCACAATCGCCAGGAGGAAGCCCAGGCCGCCAGTGACGCCGTAGACCACGCTCTCGATGAAGTTGTAGTTGTTCTGGGTGTTCAGCAGCGCCACGCCCAGCACTGCGCAGTTGGTGGTGATAAGGGGCAGGTAAATGCCCAGGGCGTTATAGAGGGAGGGCATGGATTTCTGCAAAAACATCTCCACGAACTGCACCAGAGAGGCAATTACCAGGATGTAGGCCAGGGTTTGGAGATATTCCAGCCCCAGGGGGACCAGAAGATAGGCGTTGACGATGTAGCAGAACAGGGAGGCCAGGCCCATGACAAAGGTGACGGCCAGGCCCATGCCCACGGCGGTGTCCATCTTTTTGGATACGCCCATAAAGGGACAGATGCCCATGAACTGCACCAGAATAAAGTTTTCCACCAAAATTGCACCCAGGGAGATGGAGAGGATACTGGTAATACTCATTTTGCAGCGCCCTCCTTCTTCTTGGACTCAGAGCGGGCCAGGGCCCACTGGACCAGGGCGATGAGGCAGCCCAGGGTCAGAAAGCCGCCGAAGGGCAGAATCAGCAGCAGCGCCCCATATTCGCTGGGGAAGATTTGAATGCCGTTGCCCCCGTTGAGAATGCCGCCGCCGAAGCTGCCGTTGCCCAGGAACTCCCGGATAACGCACATAATCACCAGGACGATGGTATAGCCCAGGCCCTGGAAGATGCCGTCCAGGGTGGAGGCGCCCACGCTGTTCTTGGATGAGAAGGCCTCGGCCCGGCCCAGGATAATGCAGTTTACCACAATCAGGGGGATAAACACGCCCAGGGATTCGCTCAAATCGGGCAGATAGGCCTGGATGACCAGGTCCACGATGGTGACAAAGCCGGCAATGACCACCACATAGGCGGCAATCCGGATTTTCGACGGAATTACCTTCCGCAGCAGGGAGATGACCACGTTGCAGCAGGTCAGAATAACCAGGACGGAGATGCCCATACCCAGGCCGTTAAAGAGGCTGGTGGTGATGGCCATGGTGGAGCACATGCCCAGGAGCTGGACCAAAACCGGGTTCTGGGTAATCAGGCCGTCCCGCAGTTGTTGCTTTACGTTCATTGCTTTTCCCCTCCTTATGCCCCGAAGCCCAGGACGGCCAGGGCGGCGTTGACACCGTTGCAGACGGCCCGGGAAGTGACAGTAGCGCCGGTGAGGGCGTCAATGCTGCCCCCATCCTTGGTGACAGCCACGCTGCCGGTGGCGCCCACAAACTGGGCGCGGAAGTCCAGACCTACATCGCTGGAGGCAGCGGCGTTGGCGCCCAGCCCGCTGGTTTCGTCGTGTTCGACGATGGCGATGCCGGTGACGGCGCCGCTCTCGTCCACGCCCACCATCATGCTGATGGCGCCGCCGAAGCCGGAGGGGCTCACCTGGACCACATGTCCAATGACGGCCCCGGCGCTGTCTGTGGCCTCGCTCACGGCGGTGACAAGGCCCGTGTCGTCCGTGAAGGAAACTTCCGTATAGGCTTCCGCAGGCAGGACCTCCGCCATGGCAGAGGCGGTTTTTTCCGCTGTCAGCTCCGCAATCACCGGCGCCGTGACATAGTTGACCAGGCCAAGGGCCAGCGCAGTGAGGGCGGAAATGAGAAACAGCACGACAATCAGGCGCAGAGCGGAATTGGGATTTTTCTTGGTTTCTGTCATGACGCACTGGCCTCCTTTGCTTTTTTCTTCTCCTCCCGCTGTTTCATCCGGGCGGCCCGGACATCAGCCCGGGACATGCCGAAGCGGCGGGGCAGGGTGTATTTGTCGATGAGCCAGACGCAGACGTTCATGACCAGAATGGCATAGGAGACGCCCTCTGCATAGGAGCCGAAATAGCGGATTAAAACGGTAATGGCGCCGCAGCCGATGCCATAGATAATCTGCCCCTTAGAAGTGACAGGGCTGGTGGCATAGTCTGTGGCCATGAAGATGGCGCCCAGCATCAGTCCGCCGCCCAGAAGGTTGTAGAGCATCCAGGTGAGGCGGTCCACCCCGTCTGCCTTGGGGAACAGGAAGGTGAGCACAGCCACTGTCAGCAGGTAGCTCAGGGGGATGCGGACGGAGATGACCTTGCGCAGCACCAGATACAGGCCGCCGGCCAGGAGGGCGATGGCGCTCACCTCGCCCATGGAGCCGCCAATCTGACCCAGGAACATCTGGAGCAGGGAGCTGTCGGGCAGCACCCCGGCGTGGAGAGAGGCCATGGGGGTGGCCGCTGTGACGGCGTCCCCGGTGAAGTTGAAGATGCTGGTGTAGCCGAATGGCTCCATCCAGGTGGACATGAGCACCGGCCAGCTGAACAGGAAGGCCCGGCCGGCCAGCGCGGGGTTCAGAAAGTTCTTGCCGATACCGCCATAGAGCTGCTTGACCACAACAATGGCGAAAAAGGTGCCCGGAAGGGGCAGCCAGTAGGGGGCGTTGGCCGGCATGCAGCAAGCCAGCAGCAGGCCGGTGACCACCGCGGAGAGGTCGCCTATGCTGCCCGGCTTTTTCAGAAGCTTCCGGTAGGCCCACTCAAAAAACACGGCGGAGGCCACGGAAATCGCCGTCAGCAGCAGGCTGCGCAGCCCGAATACATAGCAGGCCACCGCCAGGGCCGGAATCAGGGCGATAATCACGTCCAGCATAATGCTGCGGGTATCTTCCCCGTTGCGGATATGGGGGGAGGAGGATACAATCAGCTTTTTCTCGTCCATTTATTTGGCCTCCTTTCCAGCGGCAACGGTCTCTTTGGCCAGCGCTTCCTGCCGGGCCTTCTCCTCGGCGGCCCGGGCGGCAATCTTGGCCTTGCCGGTGCGGAAGGAGTGGGTCAGATGGATGCGGGCGGGACAGCTGTAGGTGCAGGCACCGCACTCGATGCAATCGGTCAGATGGTAGCGCTCCATGCCCGCAAAGTCGTTTTTCTGCTCAAACATATACATGTAGATGGGCAGAAGGTGCATGGGACATGCCGCCACACACCGGCCGCAGCGGATACAGGTGGGATGTTCCACCGTCTTGTCCTCATCGTGGGTGAAGGCCAGGAGGGCGTTGGTCCCCTTCATGACGGGGACGGACAAATCATACTGGGCCACGCCCATCATGGGTCCGCCCATGAGGATTTTCTCCGGCTCCCGGGCAAAGCCGCCGGCCTGCTCAAAGACGAAGGAGAGGGGGGTACCCACGGGCACCAGGAAGTTCTTCGGCTGGGCAATGGCGCTGCCGGCGACGGTGACGACCCGCTCAATGGCGGGACGGCCCTCGTCCGCAGCCCGGGCGACGCTGTAGGCTGTAAAGGCGTTGAACACCGCGCAGCCCACGGCGGCAGGCAGCCCGCCAGGGGGGACCTCCCGCCCGGTGACAGTCTGAATGAGCTGCTTTTCTGCGCCCTGGGGATACCGGCATTTGCAGACCAGAATCTCAATGCCAGGGTAGCTGGAAAGCTTGGAGCGGAGCAAATCAATGGCGTCGGCCTTGTTGTTTTCAATGGCAAAGGTGGCCTTCTCCACCCCGCAGGCGCGCATCAAAAGCTGGATGCCCCGGAGAAGCTGGTCCGGATGCTCCAGCATGGTGCGGTGGTCGCTGGTTATGTAGGGCTCACATTCGGCGCCGTTAATGATGACGGTGTCCACCTTTCCCTTGCCGCTGGTGATTTTGAAAGCGGTGGGGAAGGTCGCGCCGCCCATACCCACAATGCCCGCCTCCCGGATGATGGAGACAAGCTTGTCCGGGTCAGACAGCTCCTCCTCCGTATGGGGCTGCATCGTCTCGCAGGGGGTGTTCTGCCCGTCGTTGTCGATGACCACAGACAGAACCATGGTCCCGTTGCCATGGAGCCGGGGCTCCACAGCCGCAACGGTGCCGGAGACGGAAGCGTGGATGGGCGCGGAGACCGGGGCAGAGCTGTCGCCAATCTTCTGGCCCAGGAGTACCTTGTCCCCTTTTTGCACGAGGGGCTGGCAGGGGGCCCCGATGTGCAGCGACATGGGGATGACCACCTGGGGCGGAGGCGGGAGAGCCGTCACCGCGGTCTGGTTGGCTGGCGTCTTTTTATCATTGGGATGGACGCCGCCAAAAAAGCGAAAGGACATGAGCATCACCTCAAACACGAAAATTCTCTCTTTTCTACCCGAAATATGGTACCACATCAGCGGGGAATTGTCCATAAGAAATGCTATGAAAAACCAAGGGAATTCCTGAAAAAATTTGATTTTGCGCCCTTGGTGCTGGACAAGAAAAGCTCCGCAGGCTATACTGTACATCAGAGTATTTCCGAATAGCTGAAATCTGGAAAAGGACAGGGGGAGAAGCCATGCTGGATATGGAAGCGATGCAGCACTACCTCAATACGGAGCCGGGCTTTAACCGGCACAACGGACTTGTATTTACGGAGGTGCGGCCGGGATACTGCGCCTGTGAGGTGGCGCTGACACAGGAGAGCCTGAATCCACAGGGCGTGGCCCACGGGAGCCTGATATTCGCCCTGTGCGACGAGGTCACCGGCGTGGCCACGGCCAGCCTGGGCAAAAGCATGCTGACCCAGTGCGCCACCATCCATTTCCTCCGGCCCGGCCGGGGGACGAAGCTGCGGGCCGTGTCCAACCTTGTGAAGGACGGCCGCACCACCGCCCTGGCGGAGGCCCTGGTGTATGACGACCAGGACCGGCTGGTGGCCAAGGGGGAGTTTACCATCTACTATACCGGCGGGGAAGTGACAATCCCGGAGCGG
>CAZRNK010000115.1:0-6567 GCA_964601435.1 uncultured Oscillospiraceae bacterium
GAAGGGGACGAAGGCGGTACTTTTCTTGCTCCTGCAAGAAAAGTACCCAAAAGAACAGGCCAAAGGGGACCCGGCTGCCAATGCCGGGTCCCCTTTGGAATCCCCCCACGCAAATTTTAGTCAGAAGCCTCGGGTCCGATGGCAGAATGTTGGAAAGCTCTCCAGCAAGGAATACGGGCCTTAGGCCCTGGTATAAGCAGAATCTTTGTGCAGCGTTTCCCTCTGAGAATCGGCATAACAAAAACCGATGCAAAGCCCAACGTAAATGGCTTTGCATCGGGAAGGAAGCGCGGAATACGGAGCTTGTGCTGACGTCCAGGGCCCTGTGGCCCGGAAAAACGACGCTGGAGTCAAATTCGTTTATCTCCCTCAGCCCCAGCGCAACCAACTGCGAGTTATAGGGGGAAGTCCAGAGGGGCCCGGCATTGGTAGCCGGGCCCCTTTGGCGGCATTTCTTTTGGATACTTTTCTTTTGCTGGAGAAAGAAAAGTATCATCCCCCCGCGTCCCCTCGCAAGGGGAAAAGTTTCTTTTGGTTACTTTTCTTTCGCTGGAGAAAGAAAAGTAACAGTATCCCCGTCCCGCCTGTGGGCGAAAAAGATTATTTATAGGACCGTCTCTGCGTGGCGGGTGGCGTGGCAGCTCATATTCACCACGCAGGGCAGCCCGGCGATATGGGTGGGACAGGGGTTAATCTTCACCGCCAGGGCCGTGGTGGCCCCGCCGAAGCCCTGCGGGCCGATGCCCAGGGCGTTGATGCGCTGGAGGGCCTCCGCCTCCATCTCCGCATAAAAGGGGTCGGCGTTCTCATCGTCCATGTGGCGGATTAGGGCCCGCTTGGCCAGCAGGGCCGCCTGCTCGATGGTCCCCCCCAGGCCCACCCCCAGAATCACCGGCGGGCAGGGGCGGCTCCCTGCGCGCTCCACCGTCTCCACCAGGAAATCCAGAATATCCTCGCGGGTGGCGGAGGGGAGAAAGAGCTTCATGGCGCTCATGTTTTCGCTGCCGAAGCCCTTGGGGCAGACGGTGAGGCGCAGCTTGTCCCCCGGCACCAGGCGGGTGTGGAGTACGGCGGGGGTGTTATCCCCGGTGTTCTCCCGGCGCAGGGGGTCTGCCACCACGCTTTTGCGCAGGCAGCCCTGCGCATAGCCCTGACGGACCCCCTCGTCCACGGCGTCGGAAAAGCTGCCCCCCGTAATATGGACCTCCTGGCCGATGTCGGCAAAGACCACGGCCATGCCCGTATCCTGGCAGATGGGCAGGCCGCTCCGGGCAGCATAGGTAAAGTTCTCCACCAAATCGCAGAGGACGCCCCGGGCAGTCTCGAAGGGCTCCGCCTCGCTGGCGCACTCGATGAGCATGGCCGTCTCCGCCGGCAGGAGGGTGCAGGCCCGGATACACAGCCTGGCCACCGCCTCGGAAATGGCCGCACAGGAAATTTCCCGCATTTTTATCACCTCGACAAAACTAGTGCTTTTTCGCTCTTTACAAGGGCGGCAAAATGGGGTATCTTTAAAGCACAGCTTATCCAATTAAGCTCATATCTTTATCCCACAACCCTGTTTGGGCGGACGCGGGCGAAAACCTGCGCTCCGCCGCTTTTTTTGTTTAAATAAGCCCCCTCAGGCGCAGGTACAGCAGCACCGCCGCCGCAACCTGGAGGGCCAGCAGCGCCGGCACGCCCAGGGTGAAGGCCCGGTGCTTTGTCTTGTGGCGAAAGCAGTACATCCCCGCCCAGACCCCCGGGCTGCCCCCGGCGGCGGCCAGGGACAGCAGCGCCGCCTCGCTGATGCGGCTGCCGGCGCGCCGGGCCTGCCGCTTGTCGCCGCCGATGAGGCTGAAGGCAAATATATTGATTGCCAGAAAATATACATAGATCCAGTTTTCCACCGCTACGCCTCCTCCGGCCCCAGCGCGCCGAAATACCAGCCGCTGACGCCCTGATGCTTGACCAGATAGCCCCGGCTGGTGGTCTCAATGAGAGACACGCTGTCCCCTTTTTTCAAGGGCAGGACATAGTCGGTGCAGTCGTTGCAGGTGCAAAAGCGCCCCTCCCCCTCCAAATACTTGGTGAGGATATCCAGCTCATAGCCAGTGCGGACATGGCGGCAGCGGGAGAACTCCGCGCCCCGCTCCAGGACCTCCACGGCGTTGTCCCCCCAGCGGATATAGGTGCTCCTTTCCGAGGCCGCCTGGTCGGAGAGGACCCGCCGCACCGGGAAGCGGTCATAGGCCACCCAGGTGAAGTCCTCCCCCGCCCCCCTGGGCAGAATCAGAGCATTGAGCTGTCCGTCGTCCTTCAAAACACAGCCCCCATCGATGCTGACGATATGGGCATCATAGTCCACAATGGGGTTGGCGCAGGTGATGTCCCCCCCATAGAGCATCACAGGCCAGTGCCCCACAATGACCCATTTGTCAAACTTCCGCCCCTGGCGGAGAAAATTGTCGTTTTTCATACAGGCGTAGGCGTCCAGGTCCTCCAGCCGCCCCTCCGGGAGTCCCCCGTGGACGAAGGTGAACCGGGGGGTATCCACAATGGTGGGCAGCGCCTGCAGAAAGGCAAATTCCCGGGAAAACACCCGGGGCAGCGTCTCGCGCAGGCGCTGGACGTCCAAATCCTCCGTCAGGGGAATCCCCGCCTCCAGGCACATCTGGGCCAGGAGGCCGGGGGCATTTTTCCCCGGGGGATGGAGGATATACGCCCGGACATGGGCGTCCATGTCCGCATCATGGGCGGTCAGGAAGGCGTGCCAGCCGTCGCAGTTGCCGCACAGGGGGTAGACGGTATAGGTCTCCTGGAGCTGCATGATATACCGGAGGGTTTCAAGGCTCTCGGGCCCCTTCTCCAGCATGTCGCCCACCAGCACCAGGATATCCCCCTGGGAAAAGGCCGCCTTTTTCAGCACGCCCCGGAGGTAAGCCAGGTTCCCGTGGATGTCGGAGATGGCCAGCACCCGCCGGTCCGGCGGAAAGGATACAGTTTGGACCTTTGCTTTCATTTCGCTCCCTCCCGGAAAAGCCTTTTTCCCGGCCCGGGCTCAGACGGGCCGCTCCATGAGATACAGCGTATCCACAATCCCCGGCTCCTGGCCAATCTTTTCAAAGCCGTTGTGCCGGTAAAACGCCAGGGCCCGCGCATTTTCCCCGGCCACATGGAGCCGGACGCTCCGGCGCCCCAGCTCCCGGTACACATGGAGGGCGTGGCCCAGCAGCTGGCAGCCCAGCCCCCTGCCCCGGGCCTCCTCTGTGAGATAACAGAGGGTAATCCAGCCCGCCCCAAGCTCCTCAGCCCGGCGGGTGTCCAGCTCCACAAGGCCCATGTAGGCATCCTCCTGATAGGCCTTCATAATGGCCTGGGGATACGCCCGCTGGTGGGCCACGGCGCTAATCCAGTAGGGCCGGCTGTCAAAGCCCTCCAGGGAGCCGTGGGCGGCGCGCCAGGCGCCGGCATAGCTGTCTATGTACAGCTGCTTCTCCGTCTCTATATCCAGGGGCACCAGGCGCAGGTTGGTAGTATCCGCCCCGGAGGCCTCCTTCCACCAGGTCTGGCGGGCGAAGGTGCTCAGGTTCTCCGCCGCCAGATGGCTGTTGTCGTTGGAAAATTCCACGTGGAAGCGCTCGCCGTCATAGGTCAGGAGGCTCACCGCCGTGTTGTCCCCGTGGGGCATTCTGGACACCTCCGAGGAGGGGATGCCCTCCACTGCGCAGAGAAAGGCGCGGATGGCCATGCCGTGGCTGAAAAGGGCGATGGTCTGCCCGTCGTGGGCCCGGGCCAGGCGGGTGACAGTCTCCACAAGCCGCGCCGTCAGGTGCGAGAGGCTCTCCGAGCCCTCCACCTGCCATTTGGCCGGGTCGTGGGTGAAATAGGCCAGCTGCTCCGGCTGGTCATGGGCCACATTCCCCCAGGGGGTGTCCTCCCAGACACCCATGCACACCTCCTTGAGCCCCGGCTCAATCTCCAGATGCAGCCCCGGATGGGTCTCCAGGATGGCCCCCGCCGTCACCTGGGTGCGCTGGAGGTCGCTGGCGTACACCGCGTCAATGGGGATGTCCCGGAACCGCCGGGCCAGGGCCGCAATCTGGGCCCGGCCCCGGGGGGTAATGCGCCCGTCATAGTGGCCCTGTACCCGTCTATATAAATTTCCCTCCGCCTCTGCATGGCGAATTAGATAAATTTTTGTCATTCATGCCGCCTCCGTATGTGAGTTGACCTGCTCTAAGAGTTTATTGTATAATAGATTCACAAATTTCTCAAGTTCTTTTACCCGGAGGAAAAAGGTGAAAGTAATTCATTTAATCAGCGGCGGAGACACCGGCGGGGCCAAGACCCACATCCACCTGATGCTCAGCCGCCTGAATGACGCGGTTGAGGAGGCCCTGCTGGTCTGCTTTATGGAGGGCCCCTTCGCCCAGGAGGCCCGGGAGATGGGCATCCCCACCCTGGTGCTGACCGGCTCGGTGCCCGCCTGCATCCGGCAGCTCCGCCAGCGGATTCGCCGGGAGGGCTACTGCCTCATCCATTGCCACGGTTCCCGGGGCAACCTGATGGGCATGCTCCTAAAGCCCCTGTGCGGCGTGCCGGTTATCAGCACCATCCACAGCGACCCCAAACTGGACTATATGCACCGCCCCGCGGCCCGGCTGATTTACGGCACCCTCAACGCCATCGCCCTGCGGCACATGGATTTTCTGGTGGCCGTGTCGGAGTCCATGCGCCGGCTCCTGATTACCCGGGGCTTTGCCCCCAACCGCATCTTTACCATCTATAACGGCGTGGACTTCGCCCACCCCCTGCCGGAGACGGACCGGACGGCCTATTTCGGCGCCCTGGGCTTCCCGGTAGCGCCGGAGGACGTGGTGGTGGGTATCGCCGCCCGGCTCAACCCTGTCAAAGACATCGCCACGTTGATTCGGGGCTTTGCCATGGCCCTGGAGAAAAGCCCCCGTCTCCGCCTGGTGATTGCCGGCGAGGGGGAAGAGCGCCCCGCCCTGGAGGCCCTGGCAAAGGAGCTGGGGGTGGCCGGCAAGGTCTGTTTCGCCGGCTGGGTGTCGGACATGGACACCTTCTACAGTGTTCTGGACATCAACACCCTCACCTCCCTGTCGGAGACCTTCCCCTACGCCCTGACCGAGGGGGCCCGGGCCCACCTGCCCACCGTGAGCTCCGCCGTGGGGGGCGTGCCGGACCTAATCGAGGACGGGGTAAACGGCCTGCTCTTCCCCCCTGGGGACGCGGAGGCCCTGGCTCGGCATCTGGCCGCCCTGGGGGAGGACGCCGCGGCGCGCCGCCGGTTGGGGGAGGCCCTCTATGCCCGGGCCAAGGCGCGCTTTTCCGCCGACGCCACCTGCACCCGCCAGCTGGAAATTTACAGCGCCGTCCTCCGCCGGGACGGCTGCCGCCGCCGGGGCGAGCGGCTGGGGGTGCTCATCTGCGGCGCCTACGGCTGGGGCAACGCCGGGGACGACGCCATTTTGGAGGCCATCCTCTGCCAGATGCGGGACATTGACGCGGAGATGCCGGTGACCGTCCTCTCCCGCTGCCCCAAGGAGACCCGCCTGCGCTATGGGGTGGATGCCCTGTACACCTTCAACCTCCCCGCCTTTCTCCGGCGGATGGGCCGGGTGCAGCTCTTCATCAACGGGGGCGGCAGCCTGATTCAGGACGTCACCAGCCGGCGAAGCCTCTGGTACTATCTGTTTACCATCTACGCCGCCAAAAAACGGGGGGATAAAGTCATTATGTACGGCTGCGGCATTGGCCCGGTAGACTACAAGGGGGACGTCCGGCTGACCCGGCGGGTGCTCAACCGCTATGTGGACGTCATCACCCTCCGGGAGCCGGACAGCCGGGATACCCTGCGCGCCTTTGGGGTAGATGCGCCGGAAATCCACCTCACCGCCGACCCGGCCCTCTCTTTAAAGCCGGCCAGCGCCCCGGCAGTGGACGCCGCCATGGCCCGGTTGGGCCTGGACCCCGGCGGACGCTATGTCTGCTTTGCCCTGCGGCCCTGGGAGGGCTTTGCCCCCCGGGCGGAGGCCTTCACCACTGCGGCGTCCTACGCCTATGAAAAATATGGGCTCACGGCCGTCTTTCTCTCCATCAACCACCGGAGCGACGCGGCCGCGTCGGATATGGCCATTTCGGGGCTGAAAACCCCCTACATCCTCATCCGGGAGCCCATGCCGGCGCGCCTGGCCATCGGCCTGATGGGGCGGATGACCGCCGTGGTCTCCATGCGCCTCCACGGGCTCATTTTCGCTGCCGCCGGGGGCGTGCCCCTCATCGGCGTCTCCTATGACCCCAAGGTCACCTCTTTCCTGAGCTATATCGGCCAGGCCCAGTGCATTGCCCTGAAGCAGGTGACGGCCGCCGGCCTCTGCGCCATGCTGGATACTGCGGTTGCCCAGTCCGCCGACCGGGCGGGGCGCGCCGCCGCGGCAGAGCATCTGGCCCAGCTGGAGGCCGGGAACGCCGCCTGTGTCCGGCGCCTGCTGGCCCCGAAGGCAGACTAACGGCGCGGGGTGAAACTTTTCTTATCCTTTAAGAAAAGTATCCAAAAGAATT
>CAZRNK010000116.1:0-6567 GCA_964601435.1 uncultured Oscillospiraceae bacterium
AGTATTTGCCCACGTATTTGCCCTTGTAGATGTCGCCGTTTTCGTACATCTTTTTGAAAATCTTCTGGATGGCGGATACATGGTAGTCGTCGGTGGTGCGGATGAAGCGGTCGTTGGAGATGTTCATCAGCTTCCACAAATCCCGCACGCCCCGGGGGCCGTCCACAATGGCGTCCACAAACGCCTTGGGGCTGACGCCGGCGGCGGCGGCCCGGTCCTCAATCTTCTGGCCATGCTCATCCGTCCCGGTGAGGAACAGCACATCCTTGCCGCGCATTCGCTGATACCGGGCCAGGGCATCCGTGGCCACGGTGCAGTAGGTGTGTCCGATATGGAGCTTATCGGAGGGGTAATAAATGGGCGTCGTGATGTAATAGGTTCCTCGGTTCATACAGCTTTTCTCCTTCTATCTCAATTCTCTCGGGTATGTAGGGTTGTGCGCGCCCGCGGCGCTCAGGCCGCTTCCCCGGCGGGGGCTTCAACAGGCGCTGTCGCTGGCGGCGGGGCCTGGGTCACTGCCGGCGGGGCTTCTGTGGCCGGGGGCGCCTCTGTGACAGGCGGCGCCTCCGTCACCGGCACAGTCTCCGTGGGGGGCGTATCTGTTACGGCCGGGCTCTCCGTGGGCGTCTCAGTCTGGGTGGGAGAGGGCTCCGGGTCGGAGTGGGAGTGGTAGGCGCTGGTGGCCTCTTTGGTGGAGCTTAAGAGGTTGCCGTCCTTGTCATAGACGTTCCGGTAGGACTGGACACCGGTGCTGCCGTCGGAATTGACCCAGCTGTCGGTGGTCATCTGGACATAGCTCCCGTCCACGTCGGTGCCATAGATTTTCACCACCACCGAGTAGGAGGCGGAGTCAATATAGCTCTCGATTTTGATGGGGTATTCCCGGTCATTGACGAACTTGAACTCCGGCCCGCCCCAGCTCACAGTGGCATCCAGCCCCAGGGGCAGATAGGACACCGGGAAGTAGTGGCAGGTCCGGGAGGTAATCTCCAGGTTGGACAGCAGGGCGCAGTAATAGAGGGTGGAGCTCACCTGGCAGATGCCGCCGCCATACTCCGTCACGGTCTCCCCATTGGCATAGGCGCCGGCGGGCTGATAGCCGTTGGCGGCGGTGCGCTGGCCCAGGGCGTCGTTATAGGAGAACTCATCCCCGGGATTGAGGACGATGCCGTTGATGGAGGCGGCGGCCTTGGTGATGTTGTTCACCCGGGCGCTGGAGCTGCCCCCCAGGGTGGTGCTCTTCTGGGAGAGGCAGTCCCGGAAGAGGACGCTGTTTAAATACTCTGTGGTAATCTCCGGCTCGGTAATCTCCAGAGGAATTTCAATCTGCTCCCCCTGGGCCGCGGCGTCCCAGAGGCGCTGGGCCTCGGCGACGTCAAAGCGCTTGCCCACCTCGTGGGCAGTGGCGCTGCCGGTGGCGGCGTCATAGACGGCGTTTACCGGCTCCTGGAACACCTGGTCATAGAGGTTCTGGAAATCAACCTCGTCAATCTCCGTCTCCTCGGGGACGTAGGTGAGGGTGGTGTAGTTCTGGCTCCGGAAAGCCTGCTCCACCAGGGCATAGACCGCGTCGATGTCCACGGTGACGCTGCCTGCGCCCTTGATCAGGACAATCTTGTCGTCCAGGACTTCCATGTCGGAGCCCAGCAGGGCCTGGTTTACCTCTGCCGCGGCCTCCTGAATCCGGTCGCGGACCGCCTCCTCGTCAATGGAAAAGACGCTCTCGTGGTCCAGCTCCGTGGCCTGGAGGCTGCAGCCCAGGTAGGTGATGAGGCGCTGGAGGGCATTTCCGTCCCGGCCGTATTCCCAGGCGGCCTCTGCCGCGGCGGACGAGGAGGCCGCTACCCCCGCCTCCTCGGCGGTGATGGTGAGGGCATAGTCCATGGGCAGCTCCACGGTCACTGCCGCGTCCTCATAGACGTTGTACCCTGTGGCGTCCAGAGCGGCGGTGGCCTCCTCTACGGTCATGCCGCCAATCTCCAGGCCCTCCAGGGTTACGTTTGGATAGATGGTGTCCACCCCGGAGACCAGGGCGGCGCCGGCGGCTGTGGCCGCGCACAGCGCCACCACCACGGCCAAAACGGCGATGATGGCAATCTTCGCCCGGCGGGAGGGGCCGGAAGGGGCCTTTTTGGACGGCTTTTTCGGGGGCGGGGTACGCCCTGGGGCCGCAGCGGTCCGGTTCTGCCCGCCGCCGGCGGGGGCAGCCGCCCGGGGCTGCTGCTGGGCGCCGCCGCTTCTGGGCTGTGCGCTTTTCTGTGTGCGTACAGCCGCCTCCGGCTGCGCTGCAGGTTTTTTGTTGGATGTATTTTTGCTTCCAAACAGTTTCATGTCCCACACCCTCCGTTCAGGTGAAATATGTATCGCCGCCTGACGGCACTGTCAAAAGCGGCGTGTCCTCCGTCAGCTCCTCCAGGACCCAGGGGTTGCCGCTGAGTTTATATTCCGCCTGGGCCTCCAGCAGGGCGCCGATGAGCAGGTTGGACAGGAGAAAGCCGGAGGAGGTAAAGCTCCAGCGGCCGTCCTGGTACTTGGCCCAGCCGTGTTTTTCAAATCCCTTTAAAATCCGCTCGATGGCGTCAAAGCCGCTGCGGTAAATGTTGTGGTATTCTTCCCCGGAAATTCCCCGGTTCATCCGCATGCCCAGCATGATATACTCCGCGGCCCTGTCCAGGCGCTGGACCGTCTCATACTCGTCTACAATATTTGTGTCCCCCAAAACCCCGGAAATATACCCGTCCAAATCCCGGATGTAGCTGTAACGCACGCCGCTGACGCAGGAGTGCGCCCCCGGGCCGAAGCCCATATAGTCCTGAAGCGTCCAGTATTTCAAGTTATGGCGGGATTCGTAGCCCTTCAGGCTGAAGTTGGAGATTTCATACTGGCTGTAGCCATAGCGCTCCAGGGTCTCCTCCGCGTAGAGGTACATGTCCGCCTGCTCATCATCGCTGGGGAGGAAGGGGGAGTCCTTGTACTGGGCGTACATGGGCGTGCCCTCCTCCAGCTTCAATCCATAGCAGGACAGGTGCTCCGGCCGGAGCTTCAGCGCCCGGGAGAGGGTCTCGGCCCAGTCGTCCTTGCGCTGGCTGGGCAGGCCGTAGATTAAATCCAGGCTCAGGTTGTCAAAGCCCGCCTTCCGGGCGCTCTCCACCGCCCGGACCACCTGCCGCCAGTTGTGGCGGCGTCCGATGAGCTTCAAAATCTCCGGGTTGGCGCTCTGGGCCCCCAGGGAGAGGCGGTTGACCCCCTCGCTGTGGAGCATTTTCAAATCCCGGTAGGTGACGCTGTCGGGGTTGGCTTCCACAGTGACCTCGGCGGTCTTGAGTACCTGGCCATAGCGCTTGAGGGCGTTGAAAATCTCGCAGATGCGCCGGGCGCCGTAATAGCTGGGGGTGCCCCCGCCGAAATATATGCTGTCGATGTAATACTGCTTCAGCTGGCCGGAGGCCTCCTCGATGTGGTGGAGCAGGGCATTTTGATATTTGTTCATTTTCTTGTCGCAGCCAGCCAGGGAGTAGAAATCGCAGTAGCCGCACTTGCTGGCGCAGAAGGGGATATGGATATAGATACCCAGCCGCTTTTCCATCGGGCGCCTCCTTTCTCTCTATATATGTGCTATGCCTTGAATATATAGTATATTCCCCGGTGTGTCAAATGAAATGTCTCCCTGCCCGCCGGTGCAGCGGCGGGCAGGCGTTTCGATGGGGTTCCGGCTTAAAACAGGGCGCAGACCTTCTCTGCAAAGGCGGCGGGGTCGTCCAGGGACAGCCCGGCCATGAGCATGGCCTCCCCCAGCAGAATATCCGCCAGGGCGCCGGCGCGCTCCTTGTCCCCGTTGTTGTAAGCCCGCTCCAGGGCGGTAAAGGCGCTGTGGGCGGCGTTGAGCTCCAGCACCCGCTTGGCCTTCAGGTTCTCTCCCTGGCCGCCGGGGAGGGACTGGAAATATTTCTCCATCTCCAGGGTGATGTCCCCCTGGGTGGTGAGGCAGGCGGGGGCGTTTTTCAGCTTGTGGCTGAGGCGCACCTCGCTGACGGCGTCTCCCAGGTGCTCCTGGACGAAGGCGAGCAAATCCTTGTTTTCCTCCGCCTTCTGCTCGGTTTCCGCTTTCTCGGCCTCGGTCTCCAGGCCCAAATCGTCGGTGGCCACATTGCAGAAGGCCTTGTCGTCATATTTCCCCAGGGCCTGGATGAGGAACTCATCCACATCGTCGGTGAGGTAGAGGATGGAAAATCCGGCGTCGCGCACCTGCTCGGTCTGGGGCAGGGCGGCGGCCCGCTTGACGCTCTCCCCCGCCGCGTAGTAAATCATTTTCTGCCCAGTTGGCATCTTTTCTGCATACTCCTTGAGGGAAACCAGGGAATCGGAGCCGCTGCTGTGGAAAATCAGCAAATCCTGGAGCAAATCCTTCTTGGCGCCGAAGTCGGCCACCACGCCATATTTAATCTGGATGCCAAAGGCGGACCAGAACTGCTCATACTTCTCCCGCTCTTCGTTCATGAGGCGCAGGAGCTCGGCCTTAATCTTCTTCTCCAGGTTGTTGGCGATGACTTTGAGCTGCCGGTCGTGCTGGAGCATCTCCCGGGAGATGTTCAGCGACAAATCGGGGGTGTCCACCACGCCCCGGACAAAGCGGAAGCAGTCCGGCAGCAGGTCGGCACATTTCTCCATAATCATGACCCCGCTGCTGTAGAGCTGCAGGCCCGGCTCAAAGTCCCGGGTATAATAGTCATAGGGGGCCGCCCCGGGGATGAACAGCAGCGCCCGGTAGGACACCAGGCCCTCGGCGTTGATGCGGATGATGCCCACAGGGTCGGTCATGTCCCGGAACTTCTCCTTATAGAAGGCGATGCAGTCGGCGTCGCTGGCCTCCCCCTTGGCCCGCTGCCAGATGGGCACCATGCTGTTGATGGTCTGGACTTCCTTTTCTGTCACGTAGTCGTACTTGGGGCTGCCGTCGTCGTTTTTCTCCTCGGTCTCCACAGCCTTGGTGGTCTCCACCTCCATGCGGATTGGCCAGCGGACATAGTCGCTGTAGCGGCGGATGAGCTCCCGGAGGCGCCAGGTCTCCAGATAGTCGCTGTAGCGCTCGTCCTCCGTGTCCGCCTTCAGGTGCAATATGACATCGGTGCCCGCCCCGGCGCGCGCCGACTCGGTAATGGTGTATCCGTCCGCGCCGCTGCTGACCCAGGTCCAGGCGGTGTCCTCCCCATAGGCCCGGGAGACCACGGTCACAGTGTCGGCCACCATAAAGGCGCTGTAGAAGCCCACGCCGAACTGGCCGATGATGTCGATGTCCGCCTTTTCCTTCTCCCCTTCCTCCAGGCCGCTTTTGAAGCCCAGGGAGCCGCTGTGGGCGATGACGCCCAGGTTTTCCTCCAAATCCTCCCGGGTCATGCCGATGCCGTTGTCGGACACGGTCAGGGTCCGGGCCTCCTTGTCGGGGGTGATGGTAATCTGGAAGTCCTCCCGGCTCAGGCCCACCCCCTCGTCGGTGAGGGAGCGGTAGCAGAGCTTGTCAATGGCGTCGGAGGCGTTGGAAATAATCTCCCGGAGGAAGATTTCCTTGTGGGTATAAATGGAGTTAATCATCAAATCCAGCAGCCGCTTGGATTCCGCCTTAAATTGTTTCTTTGCCATAGCTCGATCCTTCCTTCTTCGATAATAATAAATTCCTAATTCCTAACTCCTAATTCCGAATTGCAGGCAGCGGATGGGCCTGCAAAAAGGCCAGGACCCGGGCGTTATATTCCGCCGGGCGCTTCATGGGGCTAAAATGGTCCCCCGGGAAAATTTCCAGCTCGGAGTCCTTCAGGTTTCGGTGGAGATACTGGGTGTGGCCGGGGCGGATGACGTCGTGTTCCCCCGCCGTCAGGAGGACGGGGCAGCCGATGGCCTCCAAATCCCACTTTTTCAGCTTCGGCTCCCGGACCATCAAATCCACCAGCTCCTTTTTCCGCCGGGCGCGCTGGGAGAAAAGCCCGGCGGCCTTCAGGGCAAACTGCTCCAGCCAAATCCGGAGGGAAAAGCCGTAGCGCAGCCCCGCCGGGTCGCAGTTGGCCCCGGAGAGGGTCAGTGTCCCCACCCGCTCCGGGTGGCGGCAGGCGAAAATCAGGGCGATGTTGCCCCCGTCGGAAAAGCCCACCAGGTGGGCCCGCTCCGCCCCGGCGTCATCCAGGACGGCCAGCACATCCTCCGCCATGTCATAGAGGCTCAGGGCCTTCGTACCGGCGGAGGAGGCCCCGTGGCCCCGGCTGTCCACGGCCAGGACCTGGTACCGGGCCGAAAAGGCGTCAATCTGGGCGTCCAGGGCGTGCATGTCCTCCCCGTTGCCGTGGAGAAGCACGAGGGGCTCGCCCTGCCCGAAGGATTCGTAGTGAATCAGGGCGTCCCCGGATAGGATTTCCATGGCCAAACTCCCGCCTTTCCTGTTTTCCTCTTAACCTTGTTATTATAGCACATTTTCCCTTTTTTTCAACTCCACCAGGAGAATGAAGTGGGTACTTTTCTTGCTACTGCAAGAAAAGTACCCAAAAGAACAGGCCAAAGGGGACCCGGCATTGGCAGCCG
>CAZRNK010000117.1:0-6560 GCA_964601435.1 uncultured Oscillospiraceae bacterium
GACAGACTGGCCTTGGGAGACAATCGCCTTAGTCGGACGGATTTTATTTACCATCGCCGTAGAGATTTTGGTGGCTCTGCTATTCGGTTATAGGCAAAAAAAGCTATTGCTGGTTATCGCAGCTACAAATATTTTGACGCAAATTTTTTTGAAACTTGCGCTAAATACTCTGCTTGGTATGCCCATCCTGCTTTTTCTTTATGTTTTTCTGGAAATTATCGTTTTTCTCCTGGAGGCTGTTCTCTACAGATGGAGTTTTCCAAGGCTCGTCGGCCATACGCTTTCCCGGAGGCGAACCACTGTCTATTCACTGGCAGCCAATGCTGCGTCCTTTATTTTGGGCCTGGGGCTGGCGCTTGTCCTGCCGGGCCCCTATTGATTTGCGCATCGTGAGTAAAAAACCACATTTCTCTGACAGAAGGTGTACTTTGTGGATTACAGATTGGAAGCACCAAAAATAATCAAAGACTTTCTCATATATCATGAGACCATCAAGGGCCACTCCAAAGCCACGGTTAATGAGTATTACCTGGATTTGCGTACCTTTTTCCGTTATCTGAAGATTGCCCGGGGCATTGTCCCCCGCTCTACGGAGCTCAACGACATATCCATTTCGGACATTGACTTAGACTTTGTGAAAAGTGTAACGGTATCAGAGGTGTATGATTATCTCTCTTTCCTCTCCAGGGACCGGGTGCAGCATCAGCGCAGCCGGAGCAGCCAGTATGGGCTGAACGCCGCCTCCCGGGCCAGGAAGGTGGCCACCATTCGCAGCTACTATAAATACCTGACTGTGAAGGCGGGGCTGCTACAGGAAAACCCTGTTCAGGATTTGGACTCCCCTAAAGTTCCAAAAACCCTCCCCCGCTATCTCACGCTGGAGGAATCCAAGCGTTTGCTCAACGCAGTAGATGGGAAAAATAAGGAGCGGGATTACTGTATCCTGACCATATTTTTAAACTGCGGCCTTCGGATTTCTGAAATTGTTGGGCTCAATCTCAACGATATCCGCGCAGACCATATCCGCGTGTTTGGCAAGGGGGCCAAGGAGCGGACCGTCTATCTCAATGATGCCACCGCTGAGGCCATCAATCAATACCTCCAGGTACGCAAGCACATTGCCGCTGTTGACAAGAACGCCCTTTTCCTCTCCAACCGGCGTACCCGCATCCATCGGGAGACAGTCCATGCTATGGTGAAAAACACGCTGCTGAAAGCGGGGCTGGACGCGGAAAAATTCTCTTCCCATAAGCTGCGCCATACGGCAGCGACACTGATGCTGCAGAACGGCGTAGATGTGCGGACCCTTCAGGAAGTCCTGGGCCATGAAAATCTCAATACTACCCAAATTTACACGCATGTGGATAATGCAGAGCTCCGCATTGCAGCGCAGGCCAATCCACTGGCCAGCTTTGAACCGGATAAGAAAAAGTGACAGAAGAAAAATCCTACGTATTTACAAGGTTATACTTGATTATTTTGTCGTTTTATACTATAGTATTCAGGCGGCTTGTCCAGCGGACAAGCTGCTCCTATCTAACATAAATTCAATTCACAGGAGATTTGCAGCAATGAAACCGATTTTCACGCGTGTTATTACAATATCTTTACTGTTAGCGCTTTTGCTGGGCTGCCTGGCCGCCTGCGGGAATACTGCGGAAGAGACACAGCCGCCCACAGAAGCTCCGGAAGCAACAAATGCGCCTACAGAGGCGCCTGACGTGACCCCTTCCCCTACAGAAGAACCCGCCACGGAGGCGCCTGAGTCTTCTGCCGGCGTCAGCGGCGACGATGAAATGGGCTCTCAAGCTTTCTATAATTCGCTGGGCGAGACTTATGAGCTTCCGGGTACCATCGAGCTGGACGCTGAAATGCTGGAAGTCAATTATCCCGGTATTTCTGATGTAGATACACAGCAGGTGTTTGCCCAGACTGCGGCCATCAGTGCAGTAGCCTTTGAGCTGGTGTTGGTTGCTTGCACCGACAGTGCGGACGTAGAGACAGTGCGGGAAATTTTTGAAACCCGTATTGAAACCCAGACTGCCGGCGGCGCCTGGTATCCCGCTACCATTGAAACCTGGTCCGAGGCCCAGATTGCAGAGCATGACAACATCATTATGCTGATTGCCGGCGAAAACGCCAGTGAAATTGTGGAGGCGTTTGAGGCGCAGTTCTAAAGAGAAAAAATTTTTGGAGGGGCAGCCCACATGGTATTTTCCAGTATCCTGTTTATGTTCATCTACCTGCCGGTAGTTTTGGTGGTATACTACATTGCGCCTTATAAATGGCGCAATGTGTGGCTCTTTATTGTCAACTTTATTTTTTACGGTTGGGGCGAGCCTGTATACCTTTTCCTGATGATTTTCTGTATCACCATTAACTACTTTAATGGTATGATGATTGGAAAATACCGCCTGGTCAATGATAAAAAAGCCCGGATGTTCCTGGTGCTGAACACCGTTGTCAACTTGGCCCTGCTGGGTTTCTTTAAATACTATGATTTGATTGCCGAGACGCTCAGCATGATTCCGGGCGTCTCTATTTCCCCGCTGAATCTGGGACTGCCTATCGGCATTTCCTTCTATACGTTCCAGACCATGAGCTACCCCATTGATGTGTACCGCGGCGATGCGGATGTACAGAGGAATTATATCAGCTTTGGGACCTTTGTGGCTTTGTTCCCCCAGCTGATTGCCGGTCCCATTGTCCGCTATAAGGATATTGCCGACCAGCTGGATTTCCGCGCCAACAGTGTCTATCAGTTTGCCTCGGGTATCCAGCGCTTCATCGTCGGCCTGGGGAAAAAAGTTCTGATTGCCAACAACCTGGGGCTTCTATGGGATATTTACTCTGTCCAGGGCGCGGCGGAGCTGACTACGCTGGGCGCCTGGCTGGGTATTCTGGCCTTCACGCTGCAAATTTATTTTGACTTCTCCGGTTACAGTGACATGGCGATTGGCCTGGGCCGGATGCTGGGATTTGAGTTTTTGGAAAACTTCAATTATCCCTATATCTCCACAACTATTACCGAGTTCTGGCGCCGCTGGCACATGAGCCTGGGCACCTGGTTCCGGGACTATGTGTACATTCCCTTAGGCGGAAATCGCTGCGGTAAAGGCCGCCAGTTCTGGAACCTGCTGATTGTCTGGGCCCTGACCGGCCTCTGGCATGGAGCAAACTGGACGTTCCTCCTGTGGGGACTGTACTATGCAGCGCTGATTATTCTGGAGAAGTTCGTTTTGATGAAGTACCTGAAAAAATTGCCGAGAGTGGTGGGGCATATTTACACGTTGCTGTTTGTCATTCTTGGCTGGGTACTCTTCCAGCTCAACAGCCTGGATGCATGCGCCGTTTATTACAAGGCTTTGTTCGGCTTCGGACAGGCTGGCCTTGTGGCTTCTGCAGACCTCTATTATCTGTCCGGCTACGCCATCACCTTTATTATTGCCATTGTCGCCTGCCTGCCGATTGGTACTAAACTGTATCACAAGATTCCGGAGAAAGGCAGAAATGTGCTGGTTCCCATTCTGGTTTTGGTGGTTCTGGTCTTCTCCACAGCGTACCTGGTAGACGCCACCTATAATCCGTTTCTGTACTTCCAGTTCTGAAAAAGGAGCATATTATGAGCAAACGTGCAAGCTGGGTTTTGGTATTTTTATTCTGCGGCTTTATTGCGGTGTTCTTCCTCCTGAATATTTTCCTGCCCAACAGAGAATTTTCAGAACAGGAAAACCGCGTTTTGGCCTCAGCACCAACTTTTACCCTGGATTCCCTGGCCTCCGGGAAGTTTACCTCTGATTTTGAAACTTACACGACGGACCAGTTTGCTTTCCGGGACCAGTGGATTACGCTGAAAGCTGCCTCTGAGTTGATGGTTGGCAAGAAAGAAAATAACGACGTCTATTATTGTGGGGATGATACGCTGATTGAAGGCTATACTGCCCCTGACCAGGCGCAGGTAGATACCAACATTGCTGCCCTTGAGTCCCTGGTAGAAAGTACAGACATCCCTGTATACCTTCAGCTTGTGCCGACAGCGGCTGCCATTTGGGCCGACAAACTGCCGGAGAACGCGCCCAATGACGATATGAAGGCCGTCATCGACTATATTTATGAAAATACCAGCGCTACGCCAGTGGATACCTACGGTGCGCTGGAGGCGCATAAGGATGAGTATGTGTATTATCGCACCGACCACCACTGGACAACCCTGGGCGCCTGGTATGGCTATAGCAGCTTGATGAATGCTATGGGTCTGGAGGCCACGCCGCTGGAGGATTATTCCCCCCAAGTTGTTACAGAAGAGTTTTACGGCACGACGTATTCTTCCTCTGGCTTTAGCTGGGTCAAGCCCGATTCCATGAGCATCTATGTGCCGGATGACGGCACAGTCAAGGTGACAAACTATCCACAAGGCAGCCCGGTGGAAGGAACACTGTACGATATGTCGTATCTGGAGCGGAAGGACAAGTACTCCATGTTCTTTGGGGGGAACACCCCCATGCTGGAAATTGAGACGGGAAACACCGATGCCCCTTCCCTGCTGATTATCCGGGATTCCTACGCGGACAGCCAGACCCCATTTTTACTGGAGCATTTTTCCCACATCTATGTCCTGGACCTGCGCTACTATCGTGCCAGCCTGCAGGATTTTCTTTCTGAGCATGATATTGATAATATCCTCCTGTGCTATGGCGCGAACAATTTTGCATCGGACACCAATGTGTTTTTACTCTCACGATAATGAATTCCGCCGGAGACATTTTGCCTCCGGTGGAATATTTTTTATGTCAAAAACAAAGCAAAGCCATAAGGAATTGGCTTTGCTTCGTTGCACAAATCTGAATTACAGGGCTGCCTTTGCCTGCTCACACAAAGCGGTGAAGGCTGCAGGGTCATGAATGGCGGTCTCGGAGAGCATCTTCCGATTCATGTTGATGCCGGCCAGCTTCAGGCCATGCATAAAGGTGGAGTAATTCATCCCATTCATCTTGCAGCCGGCGCTGATACGGGTAATCCAAAGCTGACGGAAATTCCGCTTCTTCTGCTTACGGCCAACATAGGCGTAGGTCAGGGATTTCATGACGGCCTGGTTGGCCATCTTGAAGTGCTTGGACTTGCTGCCCCAGTATCCCTTTGCCAGGCCCAGAATTTTATTCCTTCTCTTGCGCGTCATCATCGCGCCTTTCACTCTAGCCATTTGTCAAGACCTCCTTCCTTATTTGTACGGAATCATGCGCTTGATTGCGGAGACGTTTGTGACGTCCGCATAGGTGCCCTGGCGGAGGCCTCTCTTGCGCTTGGTGGTTTTCTTATTCAGAATGTGGCTCTTGTAAGCATGGGCGCGCTTTACCTTACCAGACTTGGTGAGGTTGAATCTCTTCTTCGCGCCACTGTGAGTCTTCAGCTTTGGCATGACGGTTTTTCTCCTTTACAAAAACTTCGTTATTGGCTTACTTCTTCTCGGCGGACTTCTTGGGAGGCGTCTGCGTTTTTGGCGACAGGAACATGGCCATGTTGCGTCCTTCCAGCTTGGGATTTTTGTCCACAGTGGCAATGTCTGCACACTGCTCGGCAAAATTCTTCAGCAGCTCCTCACCCAGATTGGTGTGGGCCATTTCCCGCCCCCGGAAGCGTACGGTAACTTTCAGACGGTCTCCGTCCTTTAAAAACTTCTGTCCGTTGCGCAACTTGACGTTGAAGTCATTGAGCCCGATGCTGGGAGACATACGGATTTCCTTGACTTCGATAACGCGCTGATTTTTCTTGGCTTCCTTTTCCCGCTTGCTCTGCTCGAAACGGTATTTTCCGTAGTCCATAATTTTACAGACAGGGGGATTTGAGCCAGGTGCGATCATTACGAGATCCTGGTCCTTTTCAATCGCAATCTGCAGGGCTTCACTAGTTGACATAATACCAAGCTGCTCTCCAGAATCACTAATTAAGCGGACTTCTTTTGCACGAATCTCTTCATTGATCAAATGAGCCATGTTTGCGATACAAAAACACCTCCACTTCAAAATAAAAAGCACGGATGCTGGGCATCCGCGCATAAAAACACAGTCCTCCCCTTTCGGGGGAATTCGGCTTTTATGAACCACAGCGCGCATATGCGGCTGGGTGAGGACGGATACCATCCCATCCTTCTTTGTTTTAGCGCATTTATTATAGCAGGACAGACAGCGGCTGTCAAGGATTTTTTTACTCCCAGATGGAGAAAAAGGCTGCACTGGACTTTCCATGCGCCCGGTTGAACCGGCCAATGCGATAGAGTTCTTCCGGATTCCCGGTTAAAAAATTGATTTCCTCTGAACAGGTGAAAGCCGCACGAAATCCAAATTCCTTTGCCGTCTCCAGTGTAATATCATTCCAGGCCCCAAAGGGATAGGCAATGCTGCCGCACAGCGCCACTCCCTGCTCCTGACAGACTGCGGCAAAATGCTCCATATCAGCCAGCAGCGCCTCGCGATAGGCGCTGTCGCTCTCCCCTTCCCGCTGCATGCAGCCCCGGCGGCTGTCCAGCCTGTGCATATCCCAGGTATGGTACTGGATTTCTACCG
>CAZRNK010000118.1:0-6514 GCA_964601435.1 uncultured Oscillospiraceae bacterium
TCCCGAGATCGGCCTGTATTGGGAGAAGGCCGCCTATGAGGAGGCCGAGCACGCCGCCAAGTTCGCCGAGCTGCTGGGCGAGGATTTGGAGGCCAACATGAAGGCCGACACCAAGGCTAATCTGGCCTGGCGTGTGGACTGCGAGTACGGCGCCACCCAGGGCAAGGTGGACCTGGCTGCCTGTGCCAAGCGCAACGGCCTGGATGCCATTCACGACACCGTCCATGAGATGGCCCGCGACGAGGCCCGCCACGGCAAGGCGCTCAAGGGCCTGCTGGACCGGTACTTTGGTTAATCCTTGAATGGAAAAAAGGGAAACGGCAAGTCTGCCGTTTCCCTTTTTTAATTTAGTTTAAAACCCCCATCCGGCATAACAATTTTGCTATGCGGATGGGGGTTGCTGTTATTTTTCAGGGATAAAGGGGACGTTGATACGGGAGTCGTATTTTCCACCGGTATGGATGATATGCCGGCCGTGGTTATCGGGCTTGAAGCGGGTGCCCTCTCCGCCGGGGAGGGGATGGCCGCAGTAGTCATAGCCGGCCACAATCACTTTCAGCTTCTGGCCCTTTTTGAGCTTCAGGCCGGTGGGCCACAGGGGGATAACCACCGGGACAATTTCGCCGGGGCTGAGCTTCTCATATTTGCGGAAGGAATGCTCGGGGAACTCCTCGGTGCTCCGCTGGGGGTCGAGGGCCCGGAGGGAGACCCGCAGCCGGTTGTCCGGCCCGGAGTAGCCATACTGGTGCAGGCCGGGGGTGCCGATGTAGTTGCCGTCCTCGTCCAGGGTCATGACGCGGACAAACAAATCCATGTCATCATGGCCGTCGGCCTCCACCCACAGGTGGACGTTAATCATGCCGACAATCTCTGAGTCCTCGGGCAGCGTATAGGTAAACTCGGCGCGGCCCTCGGCGGTGTCTTTTTCCACGGCCTCCTTCTGGGACTTGTAAAAGCTGTGGGGGGCGTCGCAGTCATAGGAGACGGAGGACTCTGCCTCCGGTTTGACGGCGCTGACGGTGCCGGTGGCGGCGTCCAGATAGAGGTCTGTGCGCTGCTGGCGGGGAATGGGCCAGTCCGCTTCCGGACGGTCCACCACGTCCTCCCCGGTGGGGTTGAGCACACTCATGCGGACCCGGGGGGTGTTCTCCCAGCCGTTGTCAATGCCCTTGCAGTAGTGGTCGAAGAATTTCAGCAGGTCGGAGACATATTCGTCGTCGTTAATCAGGGCCACATTGTCATAGTTGTGGACCCGGAGCCATTTTTCCTTGCTGCCCAGCAGGCGGTAGGCCTCATGGGTGCCCCGGACGTGGTAGAAGCTGCAGTAGCCGGCTACAATGTAGGCGGGCACTTCAATCTGCTCAAAGGGCGCCCGCTTGCTCTCCCAGTAGTCATTGTACAGGGGATAGTGGCGAATCATCTCCCGGATGTCCTCCTGATAGGTCTTTCCGGGGGTGTAATAGTTTCGGGCAAAGCCGATGTCGGGCATGCCCATGCGGACATATTCATCCCGATACATATTGCCGTGACCCTCGAAGGGGGCGATGCAGGCCAGATGGGGCGGGCGCTTTGCAGCCATGTACCAGCCGCCGATGGCCAGCCAGGAGCAGCCGGTGGTGGTAATCTTCCCGTTGCACCACGCCTGCTGGGACAGCCACTCCACTGCATCATAGAAGTCGTCGCTGTCCTGGCCCTGGCCGAAATACTCGCCGTCCCCCTCGGAATTACAGGCGCCCCGGGGGTCTACAATAATCATTGCATAGCCATTTTTCACCCAGAAGATGGCGTCCGGGCCGTGGGGTACGGACCAGGGGGATACTTTCCCGAACATCCGGGCCATTTCAGCCTGAATGTTGGCCTCGTCAGCATTCTCCGGGTCTTCATTCGCGGCATGGGGGGGCGGGGCCATATACTCCTTGTCCTTCCCAAAGGGGGTCCAGATGACGATACCGGGAATCTTTTCCTCCCGGTCGGGAATCAGGGCGTCGGCATACAGCGTCACGCCGTCCCGCATAGGGATGGCCACATTGTGAAAAATTTTAAAATCGCAGGGGACAGTATAGTCCTTGTAGATTTCGCCCTTTTGAAACACCTCTGTATAGGGGGAGGGGTCCAGATTGAAAGTCCGGGCGCAGGCGGGGTCGTCTCCCGGGCGCTCGGTGCATTTAATTTGGGACTTGTGATAGATGATGTCAAACTTGGGGGTTTTCTTTATTTTCCGCTCGTCCATAGGATGGCTTCCTTTCTGACAGAGTTTTGAAAATACACACATGCACACTGGCGCAAAGCATGCGCCAGTGTGCCGGTATGATTTTTTATTTTGCGTTATAGGCGTCCAGGGCCGCCTGATAGAGCTCAATGCAGCGCTCAATATTCATGCTGTAGAGCTGCTCCACGAAGCCGTCGAACTCATCCATAGAGAACTCGCCGGTAATAAACTTGGGCAGAGACTCTGTAATGTAAGTCGTCATATCTGTGAAGATGCTGGTGAACTCAGCATTGGCGTCAGAGTCCAGGGTGACAGCGGAAGGCAGGACGTTGGAGTTGTCATTTCCAGTCTCCCAGGCCTCAGAGGCGGCGATGATGGATTCGTCATAGATGGCATCCAGCTTGCTCTGCATGGTCAGCATGGGGGCGCGCCACAGGCAGTAGAGCTGCAGGGCGGTCTCCGGGCCGTACTCGGCAACACCGGTGATGAGGTCGGTGTAGACCGGGGTGCCGTCCTCATCCAGGGTGTAGGTGATGCCCTCTACACCATAGTTGCCCAGCATGGCGCCCTCCTCGGTGTAGCGGTAGTCGAAGAGCTGGCAGGCAATCTCAATCTCCTCGCAGGCGGTGAGGATGTACAGGCCGTTGTTGTTGCTGGCCAGGTAGCCGAAGTCGCCGAAGTGGAGCTGGTCATCTGCATTCTGCCGGGCGTCCTGAATGCCGGTGACAACCACGTCGGGGTCGGAGGCTTCAATCAGGCCGACATACTTGGTGAGATTGCCCCGGTCGGAGTACCAGATGGCGGCTTCGCCGTTGGCAATGGTGGTCTCATCGGGGTCCCAGCCGTTGCCCAGGGAGACATAGTCAGCATTGATGAGGCCCTCGGCGTACCACTGGGCCATGGTCTCCACATACTGCCGGTAGCCGTCCTCCAGGGGCCCGAACTTCACAACGCCGTTCTCCTGATAGAAGGGGGCAGTGAGGGCGGGGACCGTGTTCAAGAAAGCGGCAACGCCGAAGCCGGCGGAGAGGTAGTTGCCGCTGACAGCGGACTGCTGGGGCAGCAGGAGGCCGCCCTCCACGCCCAGCTCAGTCTTTACGGCAGTGAGGAAGTTGTAATAGTCGTCATAGGTGACAGGGGACTCCATGCCCAGCTCTTCCAGCCAGTCGGCGCGAATCATGGGCCCAAAGTCCAGATTGGTGGGGCCGTCGTTGATGACGTCGAAGGAGCAGATGGTGCCGTCGGACAGGCTCAAAGTCTTGTAGATGGACTCATCGCTGTTGATGAGGGCCCAGTAGTTGGGGGCATAGTCGGGGAGATAGTCATTGAGGACAACAATGATGTCCTGGTCAATGGCCGCCTGAATCCCACCGGGATAGCCGTCGATGGTGTTGCCGCTGATGTCGGTGTAGTCCCCGGCGGTAATCATGATGTTGAGCTGCTCATTGGCGGCATCGGGCATGACAGTGACCCACTCGATGTGGACATTGGTGAGCTCTTCCATCTCCTGATAGAACAGGATGTCGTTCATATCATCCAACCAGGTGGTAATGTTGGGGTTCATGGTGTTGAACCAAGTGAAAGTAATTTCTTCTTCGCTGAGCGGCATGGAAATTGTTCCGTCTGCAGCGGGTTCCTCCGTTCCCTCCACAGGTGCCTCCGTCCCGCTTTCGGTGGCTTCGGCGGGCGCCTCAGTGGCGTCTGCTGTGGGCGCGTCTGTGGCCTCTTCTCCGCTGCCGGAGCAGCCGGAAAACACAGCCACCAGCATCAGAATGGCCACAAGCAGAGATAAAATTCTTGTGTGCTTCATGAAAAATCCTCCTTGGAAAATTTTGCATACATCTTCAAACAGTGCCTGTCTGTCCGTACACTGTATGATGTATTACAATTGCAAATTTAGTGTAACATTTTGTACACACGGAGACAAGAATCAAGATTTCATTTTGTTTCAGGACGTGCCGGGAATGGAGTTGGCAGGTCGGAAAAATTGTGATAGAATACAAACAAAATGATAGGAGGGGGAGCGCCATGTATTGGCGGGATAACAAAGCCGCCGGCCCCCAGCAGGACTGGCTGGAGCTGCTGTTTCGCCACGGGAGCTGGCTGGATTCGGATACCAGGCTGCTGATGGAGAACGACGGCGTATATTTGGGTAATGGGAGCTTTCTCCTGGCGGCCTTTACTTTGCCGGAGCCGGCGGGGCATACGGGGACGGATTTGCTGGAGACCCTCCAGACGCGGCGTGCGGCCCTGGCGAGCTGTGCAGCCCAGGGCTTCCGCGGGGTGTGTCTGAACCATGTGACGGACTTCGGCTGGCGAGTTTTGGCGCTGCTCTGTCTGCCGAAAATTGGCCCGGGGTTGGAGGAGCGCGCCAGGGCACAGGAGCGGATGCGTCCGGTTTTGAGTGAGATTTTGGCGCACTTTTACCGGGAGACCGGCGTGGAGGCCCATGCCGTACTCAGCGATTTGTATGAGGATTTGCCAGGGATTGAGAAGGCATTTCAGGAGGCGGAGGATATGTGCGCCTTTCTGGCGTTTTTGTCTGCGCCGCCGCCTTTCCTGGTGCAGAAGACCATGACGCCGGCGGACATGTCCTGGGAAGAAAACGTGCTGTTCCGCTCTCTGAATTTCTCCCTTGTGGAGGCGGTCCAGGCCGGGGACGAGCGCCAAATCGAAAAAAACCTGGAGCAATTTTTTTCCTATAGCCTGTCTGTGCCCCCCTTCGGCCTGAGCTATCTGAACATGCGGGTCACGATTTTTTTATACCACCTGATGGAGCTGCTGGTGGAACACGCCATGCTACACTCCGGCTTCCTGGAAAACTTAAACCCGGTATATGGCCTGACCCGGTGTGCCGATGAGGCGGAATTTCGGGAGAAGCTGCGGGATTATCTGTACCGGGTTTTGGCGTGCTTCCAGGAGAAAGCGGTGGACAACCGCCTCCGGCGGATGGAGGAAATTTGCCGTTATGTAGCGGAAAATATTCGGGACTGCAATTTGACTGTAGGCGGCATTGCAGACCATTTTGGGCTCCAGCGCTCCACCCTGTCCAACCAGTTTAAGGCTTATAAGGACTGCGCTCTGTCCGACCATATACTCCGGCTCCGGGCGGACTTAGCCCGGCAGGAAATCCTGGAGGGGCGTACCACTTTGGAGGAGGTAGCCGCACATGCGGGCTTTGGCAGCTATCTGACGATGCACCGGGCCTTTAAAAAGCTGTACGGTATTTCCCCGGGGCAGCTGCGTATGGAGAAAAACGTTATATAAGGAAAGCCGGCCAAGATTTCCTCTTGGCCGGCCGGTTTTTTATGCGGTGAGGATGGCGCCCAGGGTCAGTATGCCCAGATTGTGCTGATAAATTGCGTCGAAATCGCTGATGGGCAGCGGATTTTCCCCCATGCCGCATTCTATCGTATAGCCGGGGCGGTTAAAGTCCTGGATGAACCAGTCCTTATAGCCGGCGTGGCCGGAGGCATAGGGGGTTTCTTCCACAGTATAGCCGCTTGCCTGGCCAAAGGCCTGGGCAATTTCCCGACTTCGGGGCGGCTCGTAGTCTAAATATTTCCAGTAGATAACCTCCCCCTGGGTGTGGTAGGAGAGGGTGAGATTCGGGGAATACTGCTGGGTGAAGGTATACATGGCCCGGCTCTCCGGCGCAGAGAGCGGGGCTGTGCCCACGTAATCCCGGGGCCCGGGGCTGGTATAGCCCTGGGTAAATTTGATTTCCCGGGCAATCTCCCAGCCGGCCGGGTACTGAAGATTCAAATCTGTGCCCCGGATATTGGCTTTCCAGCCGCTGGGGAAGGGGATGTCCGGATAGTTGGCGCTCAGGGCTGCGGCGGCAGTATAGGCGCTGCCGCTGGAGAGGGCGCCGGTGACGAGGTCGATGCCGTCCGGATTGACGGCAGGGATGAGACACAGGGTGGCCGCTGTAAAAATTTCCCCGGCGGATACGCCGACAATCTGACCGCCGGCGATATAGGCTGTGCAGAGGTCCTCCAGAAATTTCAGCAGCACCGGGGTGGTAATCCACTCGTTGGCGTGGTGGGCGGCGTTGTAGAGAACCCGGTTGTCCCCGGCGCCGATTTGCAGGGAATAGAGGCTCCGCCCCAGGACACTCCGGCCAATCTCTCCTACCTGGATAAAGGGATAGCGGGCGGCCAGGCCCCGGATACAATAGGCAACGAGGCTGGAGCACCAGGCGATGGTGGTGGGGACCACCGGGAAACGCAGCGGCACGACGATGGCCGATCCCGGCTGGAGGTTAAAGGGGTCCAGGCCGGGGTTTGCCGTCTCCAGGGCCCG
>CAZRNK010000119.1:0-6482 GCA_964601435.1 uncultured Oscillospiraceae bacterium
ATAAAGAAACGAAAAAGAAAATGGAAAAACTGTCGATTGGCTCTTTCCTTTTTCAGAGGAAATTGTTATAATAAGCCCGAGAGAAAGAGGAGAGGGCTGTACATGACCCTCTGACACAAAAATACAAACAGGGAGGAAGATTCCGAGTGATATCACATGGAAAAGAGGTCAAGGTCTTTGCCGGAAACTCCAACCGGGCGCTGGCAGAGGGCATCTGCCGGAGCCTGAATAAGAAGATGGGCGATTCTGTCGCCACCATGTTTTCCGACGGGGAGTGCTCTATTTCCGTCAATGAGCCGGTCCGGGGGGCAGACGTGTTTATTGTTCAGTCCACCTGCGGCCCGGTGAACGACAACCTGATGGAGCTGCTGATTATGATTGACGCCATGCGCCGGGCCTCGGCCGGCCGCGTCACGGCTGTAATTCCCTACTTCGGCTACGCCCGCCAGGACCGGAAGGCGAAGAGCCGCGACCCCATCTCTGCCAAGCTGGTGGCAAACCTGCTTACTGTAGCCGGCGCGGACCGGGTCCTCACCATGGACCTCCACGCCAACCAGATTCAGGGGTTCTTTGATATCCCTGTTGACAACCTGTTGGGCGCCCCCCTGTTTGCAAATTATTACCGGAGCCAATACGGCATGCACAATGAAGATGTCATGGTGGTCTCCCCCGATGTGGGCAGCGTGGCCCGTGTGCGAAACTTTGCCCACAAGCTGGATGTGAACATGGCCATCGTGGACAAGCGCCGGGAGAAGGCCAACCAGTCCGAGGTTATGAACATCATCGGCGACGTATCCGGCAAGACGGTCATCCTCCTGGACGACATGGTGGATACGGCCGGGAGCCTCTGCGGTGCGGCCAAGGCCCTTATGGAGCTGGGCGGGGCCAAGGAAATCTATGCCTGCGCCAGCCATGGCGGCCTCTCCGGGCCGGCCATTGAGCGGATAGAGGAGAGTTATATCAAAGAGCTGTTGCTGCTGGATACCATCCCCTATCCCCAGGACAAGCCCAAGTGTGACAAAATCCGGTACTTGTCTGTGGCTTCCTTCTTTGCAGAGGCCATTGAGCGGATTTATGAAGAGGTCTCCATCTCCTCCCTTTTTGACTGAGAAAAACCGGCGGAGGGAAGGACCTGCGCCGGGAATTTCCGGAATGGGAGAAGGGAGAATTGCGTATGTTTTTTGAGAGGAACGCCGGCGGCATTAGCTGGCTGGTGGTGTTCCTGGGCAATCCGGGGCCGCGCTATGCCGGCACCCGGCACAACGTGGGTTTTATGACCGCAGAATATCTGGAAAAGCGCACCGGTGTGCGCCTCACCCGTCTCCGGTTTCAGGCGCTGACTGCCAAGTGGAACCTGGGCGGGGAGGGAGTCCTGGCCATGAAACCCCAGACGTATATGAACCTCTCCGGGGATGCGGTGGCCCCGGCGGCCAGCTTTTACAAGCTGCCGCCGGAGCGCATCCTGGTGGTCTCTGACGACGTGGCCCTGCCCCTGGGCAAGCTGCGCATCCGTACCAAGGGCTCTGCCGGTGGGCACAATGGGCTCAAAAGCATCATTGCCCGCCTGGGGAGCGAGACCTTTCCCCGCATCCGCATCGGTGTGGGCGCCCCGCCCCGTCCGGACTATGACATGGCGGACTGGGTTTTGGGGGCATTTCAGAATCAGGAGGCTGTGGATATTGCCGACGCCTGTGCCCGCGCGGCCCAGGCGGTGGAAACCTATATTTGCGACGGCCCGGAAAAAGCCATGCAGACCTTTAATTGACAGCGGGGCCGCTTATGTGCCCCGCTGCCGCCCTTTCCGGCGCACAATGAATTTCCTGAGAAACAGGCGTTTTGGGAGCGATATGAATCACCAATTGTACGATAGGAGTGTTCAGCCTTGAAAAAGCAATGCATCGCCATGCTGCTGGCCGGCGGCCAAGGGTCCCGGCTGTACGCCCTCACGCGCAACGTAGCCAAACCGAATATTGCCTTTGGCGGGAAGTACAGGATTATTGATTTCCCCCTCTCCAACTGCGCAAACTCCGGTATTGACACCGTGGGTGTCCTGACCCAGTACCGCCCCCTGCAGCTCAACAGCTATATCGGCAGCGGGCAGCCCTGGGATTTGGATAGGACAGACGGGGGCGTATACATTCTGCCGCCCTATATGAGCGCCGGAGACAAGGGGCGGTGGTTCAGCGGGACTGCTGACGCCATCTATCAGAACATGGACTTCATTTCCCTGTATGACCCGGACTATGTGCTGATTCTCTCCGGCGACCATATCTATAAAATGGACTATTCCGACATGCTCCGGGAGCACATCCAGAACGGGGCGGACTGCACCATTGCCGTTATCCAGGTGGATATGGCGGACGCCTCCCGCTTCGGCATTATGAATCTGGGGCCGGACGGCTCCATCGCGGAGTTTGAAGAAAAACCCAAGGAGCCCAAGAGTGATTTGGCTTCCATGGGCATTTATATTTTCACCTGGAGCAAGCTGCGCGCCTATCTCATTGCAGATGCCCAGAATCCCGATTCGGAAAATGACTTTGGCAAGAACATTATTCCTGCCATGCTGAAAAATGGCGAGCGGCTGTGGCCCTACCGCTTCCAGGGGTACTGGCGGGATGTGGGGACAATTTCCAGCCTGTGGGACGCCAACATGGATATGCTCTCGCCGGAGCTGATTAATCTGTATGATGCAGACTGGCCCATCCGTGCCCGGAGCACTTCCCGCCCGCCCCACTATGTGGGCGCCGGGGCAGAGCTGTCCCATTCCATTGTTACGGAGGGCTGCATTATCGAGGGGAAGGTGGCCAACTCCGTCCTCTCCTCCGGCGTCACTGTGGAGGCAGGGGCCAGCGTCAATTACAGCATCCTGATGCCGGGGTCCGTTGTGGCCGCGGGGGCCAGCGTGGAATATGCTATTGTAGGGGAGAACACCCACATTGGCCCGGGCGCCCGCGTGGGCGCACCCCCAGACGGCAGTGCAGGCTGGGGGGTGGCCACCTGCGGGCCGGAGATAACCGTGGGGGCAGGCGCTGTGGTACCGCCAAACGCCATGCTCTATGACAGCGTACCGGAAGAAAAGGAGGTTGGGGCACAATGACCAATCTGCACGGAGTGATTTACGCCTATCTGGCTGCGCCGCGCCTGGGGGAACTGGTGAGCCGCCGTACCAGCGCGTCCCTGCCCTTTGCCGGGCGGTACCGGCTGATTGACTTTTCCCTCTCCAGCATGATGAATGCCGGCGTCCAGGACGTGGGCGTCATTATGCAGCGGGACTACCAGTCCCTTTTGGACCACCTGGGCAGCGGGAAGAACTGGGATTTGTCCCGTCGGCAGGGAGGGCTGCGGCTGCTGCCGCCCTTTGGGCTGTCGGATTCCCACACCGGGACCTATGAGGGGAATATGGAGGCGCTGAGCGCCGTGGCCTCTTATATTGAGGACATCCGGCAGGACTATGTGGTCCTGGCCCGGGGGGATTTGGCCGCCAATATTGATTTGAAGGCTGTGGCCGCCCAACACCTGCGGACGGGGGCGGACGTAACAGCCGTGTGTACGCCCCGCCTCCCGGCGGGCAGTCACCATCGCTTCCTGGTGGACGAAGAAGGCTGGGTGGAGGACTTCCTCTATGGACGCCATGGCCTGGGGCCGGGCGTGGCCTCCCTGGAGGTCTATATCCTTTCAAAACAGCTGCTGCTGGAGCTGATTAGCTGGTCAATTTCTGCCCATAAAGTCCATTTTCACCGGGACGTGATGTCGCATCTCCTGGAGCGGGGGGCGCGAATCGGCACCTACATGCACACCGAGTATGCGGTACATATTGTTTCTGTGCGGGATTATTTCCAGGCAAATCTGGATATGCTGGATACGGAAAAACGCGCCCAGCTCTTCCCGGAGAGCCGGCCTGTGCGGACAAAGGAGCGCTCCGATGCCAGCACCTATTACGGGGACGAGGCAAAGGTGACCAACTCCCTGGTAGCCGACGGCTGCTATGTGGAGGGGATGCTGGAAAATACAGTCCTCTTCCGGGGCGTCCGGGTGGAGAAGGGGGCGCAGCTGCGCAACTGCATCGTGATGCAGGACGGCATTGTCGGGACAGGGGCCCTGCTCCGGAATGTCATTGCGGACAAGGATGTCCGCTTTTCCCCCTATGTGACACTGACCGGGAGCGAACGGCTGCCCATGGTCATTCCCAAGGAGAGCATTCTGTAGGAGGCCGGACGAAAAAGTAAACAGGCAGCGCCAGGGCGCAGGGCCCCGGCGCAAACGGGTATGAGAGAGAAGGCGCATCCCCGAAAAGACAGGGGGATGCGCCTTTTTCCTTGCATTGGCATCTGCCCAGGACGCAGGGCAGAGGGATGCGGATATGAGCCAGCGCCATTTTGCGCCGCCGGTGGAAAGCGAGGTTGAATTGATGGAAATCACAAAAACAGAAATTCGCAGTGCAATTGAGGATAGGCTCCGGTCCTGCTTCGGTGTGACCGGGGAGGAGGCCACAGAGTCGCAGCTCTTTTGCGCATGCGCCATTCTGATTCGGGAGATGATGAGCCGCCGGAGCACTCAGCCCCGGCCCAATGGGGGGCAAAAGCAGGTGCACTACCTCTCTATGGAGTTCCTGCTGGGCCGCTCCCTGGAGAAGAACGCCTTCAACCTGGGCGTGCTTCCGGCCCTGACAGAGGCCCTGGAGGATATGGGCAAGTCCGCCGCCGACATTTTCGAGGAGGAGCCGGATGCCGGACTGGGCAATGGCGGGCTGGGCCGCCTGGCCGCCTGCTATATGGACGCCATGGCCAGCCTGGACATCCCGGCCACAGGTTACTCCATCTGTTATGAGCTGGGCATTTTCCGGCAGAAGCTGGTGGACGGCCAGCAGACGGAGGAGGCGGACAACTGGCTGGACAAGGGGGAAAACTGGCTTGTCCCCTGTCACGAGGACGCAGTGGAGGTCCGCTTCGGCGGACGGGTCAACCAGACCTGGGACTACTATGGAAACTGCCATGCCGAGCTGAAGGACTATACCGCTGTACTGGCCCTGCCCCGGGATATGCTGATTGCCGGCTATGAAAACGGCCGCATCAACACCCTGCGCCTCTGGGAGGCCAAAAGTACCAAGTCCCTGGATATGTACCTCTTCTCCAGCGGCAAATATGTGGAGTCTCTGGAGCAGCGGACCATGACGGAAGTGATTACCAAAGTCCTCTACCCGGCGGACGACCACATGGAGGGCAAGACCCTTCGCCTCAAGCAGCAGTATTTCTTTGTCTCCGCCACGGTGCAGTCCATTGTCCGCAAGCACAAGGCCCGCTATGGGGATGTGCGCAATTTCGCCGAGCACCATGTGCTGCAGATTAACGACACCCATCCTACCCTGGTCATTCCGGAGCTGATGCGCATTTTTGTGGACGAAAACGGCCTGGGCTGGGACGAGGCCTGGGATATTGTCAAGTCCTGCGTGGCCTATACCAACCACACCGTCATGCCCGAGGCCCTGGAGACCTGGCCCCAGGGCCTGGTCCAGACCCTGCTGCCCCGGGTGTGGGAGATTATCTGTGAAATTGATTTGCGCTGGCGCAATTATCTGGTGGAGAGCTTCCACGGGGACCAGAGCCGGATTGAGAAGAACCTGATTATCAGCGGCGGCCAGGTCCATATGGCCAATATCTGCCTGTCCGCCTGCTTTGCCATCAACGGCGTCTCCGCCCTCCATGGAAAGATTTTGCGGGAGGAATTGTTCCGGGATGTGTGCTCCCTCCATCCGGACCGCTTTACCTACATCACCAACGGCATTGACCACCGGCGCTGGCTGGCCCAGATTAACCCGAAGCTCCATGCTCTGATTTGCGATTTGCTGGGCGGGGATGGCTATTTGAAGGAGCCGGAACAGCTGAGCCGGCTGGAGCAGTTCCGGGAGGATGACAGCGTGCTCTCCCGCCTGCAGGAAATCAAAGGGGAGAACAAACTGGGCTTTTCCGACTTCGTCTGCCGCCAGAGCGGCATACGCCTGGCGCCGGAGGCTGTGTTCGACGTGCAGGTGAAGCGGCTCCACGAGTACAAGCGCCAGCTGCTGTGCGCCATGCTCATTGTGGAGCTCCAGGATAGGCTCCGGGCGGACCCCAACGCCCCCTTCCTGCCCAGGACCTTTATCTTTGGGGCCAAGGCGGCCAGCGGCTATGCTGTGGCCAAACGGATTATCCGCCTGATTTGCTCCCTGGCGGCGGATGTGAACAGCGACAGCGCCTGTCAGGGCAAGCTCCAGGTTTATTTTCTGGAGAACTACCGGGTTTCGGCCGCAGAGAAGCTGATGCCCGCCGCCCAGGTGTCTGAGCAGATTTCCACCGCCGGCAAGGAGGCCAGCGGCACAGGGAACATGAAGCTGATGCTCAACGGTGCCATTACCATTGGCACCTTGGATGGGGCCAATGTAGAAATGCATGACCGTCTGGGGGACGAGAACATGTTCCTCTTTGGCCTGACCAATGAGGAAATCC
>CAZRNK010000120.1:0-6448 GCA_964601435.1 uncultured Oscillospiraceae bacterium
CAAACTGGCCTACGCGGAACTGCCCAAATTCCAGGAATGCGTCCGCAGGGTACGGGGGGCCGGCGCAAAGGTAAACTCCTCCTGTGGGCTCCATGTTCATGTGGACGCCGCCAACCACAACCGGCAGAGCCTGAAAAACCTCATCAGCATCATGTACGCCAAAGAAGACATCCTGTTCAAGGCGCTGCAGGTGAACGAGGCGCGTGCGTCCCGGTGGTGCCAGAAGGTACGGGAACCCATGCTGCGGCAGGCCCGCACCCTCTCCTCCGAAGAAACCAGGGATCTGACGCAGTTGGAGCGCATTTGGTACGAAGGAGACGTCAGTTCCGGCGAGCATTACAACTGGACACGCTACTACGCCTTAAACCTGCATTCGGTGTTCTATCGCGGCACGGTGGAGTGGCGCTGTTTCAACTCCACCCTCCATGCAGGCCGGGCAGCGGCGTACATCAACCTGTGCCTCGCCATGTCCGCCCAGGCCATCGCCCAGCGCAGCACCGTCATGCGGAAAACCCACAGCGACAACGAACTGTTTACCTTCCGGGTCTGGCTGGTGCGCCTGGGCCTCAACGGGCCGGAGTTCAAGAACACCCGTGACCACCTGTTGGCCAACCTGGACGGTGACCGGGCCTGGCGCTACGACAAGGACAGTTACGAAGTCAATAAAAAGAAGAAAAAGAGCCGTGAAAGGGAGAGATGATACGGTGAAGATCCAAATTGAAGAAGATGTGTTTTCCGGCACCGGGGCGGAGATCATGGATCAGCTGCGCAGGCGCGTATTCGATCCTGCGGAATTCCCGGATACAGAGAGTTATATCTGGTTCCTGCAGAGTAATGTAACCCGCGCTGCCGGCCTGGATTTTCCGCTCCCCAAGGGGGACGTAGAACAGCAGGCACGCATGGTATTTGCCCAGTTGTCCAAGGTTGGGGCGCTGACCATTTTGGAGGGTTGATATGGAGAGGAAACTGTACTTCGCCTATGGCAGCAACATCAACCTGAACCAAATGGCAGAACGCTGCCCCGACGCCGAGGTGGTGGCGACAGCCATCCTGGACGGCTACGAACTGCTGTTTCGCGGCAACCGCAGCGGATTTGGCGTGGCCACCATCGAACCTCTGTCCGGCAGCCAGGTCCACGGCCTGCTGTGGAACCTGACGCCGGAGTGCGAGCGGTCCCTGGACATCTATGAGGGATACCCGCGCTTATATGAGAAAGAGGACATCACTGTCCGAACTGTGGACGGCAGAGCATGGACGGTCATGGCTTATGTCATGACCGGGGAACTGTGGCGTGACCCCGCCGTCCCTTCCGGCCCCTACTTCAACGGCATCCTGGAGGGCTACCGGCAGAATGGCCTGCCGGTCAAGGCGCTGGAGGCCGCACTGAAAAACGCGCATGATGAGGTGGGACAAAGCCGGCACTTCGAGCGCATGCAGGAGATCGACCTGTTCATCGACAGAAAGCCGAAGAAGAACAGCCGCGATGAGAAAGCCCGGTGATGGCCGGAGCGGCCCCTTCCCGACCTGTTTCCAGCATACCCGCTTGACTGTAGGACGGCGTACCGATATAATGAGAAGTACCAAAAGCAAAGACAAGGAGGGGCCGGTATGGATCTGAACGCGATCCTGCAGCAAAAGAACATGACCAAATACCATCTGGCGAAAATCAGCGGCGTGCCCAAGACGACGATTGCAGATATCTGCGCCGGAAGGAGTTCCATTGGCCGCTGCTCGTCCAGGACCGTGTGGATGCTGGCCAAGGCGCTGGGCTGCTCCATGGAGGATTTGATGGAACTGGATGATGGCTGCGGCGTCCATGATGTGGATCCGGGATTGCCGGAAGATCCCGCCTATTTGGAATGCGGACTCCCCCTGTACCTGCGGGAGTCCATTGACCGGATGCGGGCCGCCTGGGAACGGAAGGAACGAGAGGGCGTGTACCTCCGTTTCGATGAGGACTACTGCGAATTGCAGAGCAACATTAACTGCGCGGAGGTAAACCAGGAGATCAGTTCGGACCAGGCGTGGCATCTCCGGGGGAAGTACCTCGGCCTGGAGAGGGAGTGAACTGCCCATGATTGATTTTACCACCATGCCCAGGAAAAACAAAGCCTATGCCGGCGCGAATGGCAGCAAGATCGCCATTATTTATCAAGGGGCGCAGTACATGCTGAAATTCCCGCCCATAGCAAGCAGGAATCAGGAGATCAGTTACGCCAACAGTTGCATCTCTGAATATATCGGCTGCCAGATCTTTCGCCTCCTGGACATCCCTGTGCAGGAAACGCTGCTGGGCGCCTACAAGGTAAGGGGCAGGGAAAAAATCGTGGTGGCCTGCAGGGATTTTACGTCCTATGGAGTCGTACTCCAGGATTTTGCGTCCCTGAAGAATCAGATCATTGATTCAGAGCGGAACGGCTACGGGACCGAACTGTGGGAGATCCTCTCCACATTCGAGGCCCAGACCGTTATGGATCCTGTGAAACTGGAGCGCCGGTTCTGGGCCATGTTTATCGTGGACGCCCTGATTGGGAACTGGGACCGGCACAACGGCAACTGGGGGTTTCTCTACGATATGCGGACAGACCAGGTGGAACTGGCGCCTGTTTACGACTGCGGGAGCTGCCTGTATCCACAGGCGGATGAAGCGATGATTCAGGGGATCCTGAATGACCCCCATGAAATCGAACACCGCGTGTACAATGTCCCCACCTCCGCTGTCATGGAAAACGGGAAACGGATCAATTATTTTAAGCTGATCTCATCACTGCAGTACCCCGGCTGCAATGAGGCGCTGGCCCGGATCACCCCCCAAATCCCCATGGGGCAGATCGAGGCCATGATCCGGGAGATCCCCTGCATTACCCCGCTGCAAAAGGAATTCTATCTGACGATGCTGGGGCAGCGGAAAGAGCGCATTTTGGATTACTCGCTCCAAAAATTACAAACACTCCACAAATCCAAACCCACTCCGAAAAAGGGGCGGGAGGGCCGCTGAACGCGGCGCAGCAGCAGGACAGTGTTCGTCCTGCTGCTCTTTTTTTGCAGGAGGCCACATGAGCAATCACCCCATAAAAGTGCTGGTGGTAGAGCCAGCGAAAGCCCCATACGCCAAGGAGATCGACGGCAGCCTGGAGAGCGTGCAGACCCTGGTGGGCGGAAGCATTGAGGCCACATACCCCTTTGAAGATCCTGTGGCGCTCGTATTCAACAGCCAGGGAAAATTCACCGGCCTGCAGCCGAACCGCCTCCTACGGCTGGAAAACGGGGAGGCGTATGATGTTGTATGCGGCGCCTTTTTCCTGGCCGGCCTCGGTGGCGAAACCTTTGTGTCTTTGACGCCGGAGCAACTGCGAAAATATGAATCTCTGTACAGCCGGGAGATGTTGTTTCCATTTCCCAAAAAGAAAGAGAGAAGAAATGAACATGAAAGATAAAACCATCCTGACAGCGGAGTCTGTCACAGCAGGCCACCCGGATAAACTGTGCGACACCATAGCGGATACCGTGCTGGACTGCTGTTTGGAATACGACCCCAACGCCCGCGTCGCCTGCGAAGTTTTGGCGACGGCGGGCAAAATTGTTGTCGCCGGTGAAATCACCGCCCTGGCGGTCCCGGATATCCCCTCCATCGTCCGCGACACGGTGCGCCGGGCCGGATACAACTGCAGGGACCTTGATGTGGAGGTCCTTGTCCAGCCCCAAAGCCCGGACATTGCAGGGGCCGTAGCAGGCGGCGAACAAACTGGGGCCGGAGATCAGGGTATTATGTATGGCTACGCCTGCGGCGAAACGGAAAACCTCCTGCCCCTGCCCGTTGTCCTTGCTCACCGCCTGACCGCCCTGCTCTCCTGTGCGCGAACCACGGGCCAAATCAACGGCCTGCGGCCGGACGGCAAGGCGCAGGTGTCTGTGGAGTACGAGTTCGGCATTCCCAGGCGGATCGCCGCCATCGTCCTATCCTGCCAGCATGCGGAGGATAAGGACCTGTCCCAACTGCGGGCAGAACTGCTGGAGGTTGTCATCCGTCCTGCCCTGCGCATCTTCCCCACAGATGAGGGCACGGAGATCCTCGTCAACCCCTCCGGCCGCTTTGTGCTGGGCGGCTTTGAGGCGGATACCGGGCTTACCGGCCGCAAGTTGATGGTGGACGCCTACGGCGGGCTGGCGCCCCACGGCGGCGGCGCACTCTCCGGCAAGGACGGCACCAAGGTGGACCGCAGCGGCGCGTACATGGCCCGTCATATCGCTAAGAACATTGTGGCTGCCGGCCTCGCGGAAAAATGCACCGTTGCCCTGGCCTACGCCATCGGACGGGCCGATCCGGTGGCTGTGGATGTGGATACCCACTTCACCGGCAAGTACCCGGACAAGGTGCTGGAACAGGCGGTAAAACAACTGTTTGATCTTACGCCTGCGGGTATGATCCGCACCTTGCGGCTGGGCCAGCCCATCTTTGCCCGGTTTTGCAATTATGGACACTTCACACACCCGGATGCCCCCTGGGAGCGGACGGACAAGGGGCTGGCCTTGGAGGACGCCTGCCGATTCCGGGGGACGGGGGTGGCTGGCCGGTGAGCGCCATCGCCGCGTACTCCTTTGGCAAGGACAGTTTAGCCACCATCCTGCTGGCGCTCCGCTACGGGGAACCGCTGGATGAGGCGGTGTACTGCGAAGTTATGTTTGACTGCCATATCTCCGGCGAGGTGCCGGAACACCGGGACTTCATCTATGGCACGGCTATCCCCGCACTGGAGCGTATGGGTGTAAAAATCCGCATCCTCCGTGGGCAGCAGACCTATGTGGGCCTGTTCACCGGCCGGATCACCCGTGGGCCGAAAAAGGGCCTGCTCCGCTCCTTTCCCATCTGCGGACGGTGCGCTGTACAACGGGACTGCAAACTGAAACCGATTCTGCGGTATCAGAAAAGCCTGCCGCCGGACACCGTGCAGTACATCGGGATCGCCAGGGATGAGCGGGAGCGCCTGCTCCGGCTGGGCGGACGCCGTATCTCCTTATTGGACAAGTACGGATATACGGAACAGGACGCAAAGCAACTCTGCCGGGAGGCAGGGCTGCTTTCCCCTGTCTATGACTTTACCGACAGGGGCGGCTGCTGGTTCTGCCCCAACGCCAGGCGGCGAGAACTGCGCCACCTCTACGATCACCACCCGGACCTGTGGGCCAGGATGCTGGAACTGCAGGCCCTGCCGGGGAAGGTCAGCGAAAAATTCAACCGGGATATGACATTTCAGGATATTGATACGATTTTCAGACAAGAAGATGAGCAACTCAACCTGTGGGAAAATGCCGCATAGGAAAGAGGAATGAGCATGACTGATACACATTTTTCATTCTTTACGCCACCAGAAGATGATGTTGCACCGTTGTTTAACACGAAATTACAGGATAGTGCCTGCATTGGGCATCTAAAGGGAGTCTTTATCAATCCCATCTCGTTTTCACTGACTTGGCTGAAACGCAATCCATTGTTGTTTTCGCCGTCCTTCCAGTCTGAAGTCGACGCCTTGATGAGAAACCTGCAAAACGGGCCTCTGCGGGATCTTCATACAATGAAGGACTTTTGCGTCACCCATCCCCAGGCATATATACAGGGCAGACAGCCGTTTTACGCATTCAGAATCGACACCAGCGAGAACCGCTATTATTTACGGGTATTCCCGCAGGAGGGGAAAAGCAAGTTTTTCATCTTCTGTTACCGAACAGATCGAATGCGCGACGATCTCCCTACACCAGATTTTAATTATCAATATCGATCCAAACCGAGGAAAAAGAAGAAAGAACGTGATAGATGACAACTCTCAACCACAAGGAGGTTTCATGCCAAACCATATCACAAATTTAATCTCATTTGGAGATCAGCCGGAGCAGGTTGCCGCTTTCCACCAAATGCTCCGGGATCTGCGCCAGGACGGCGGTGTATATGGGAGTATTGATTTTAACAAACTTATCCCTATGCCAAAATCCTTAGACATTGAATCTGGAACCAGGACAACCATCGGCCTTGACGCATATCGCCGGTTTATGTCTGGGGATAAAACCGGCATGGAGGCTTTCCAAAAAGAACATCCAGCGGAATGGGCGCTTGGGAAACAGGCGTATGAGAATATCCAGCAGTACGGCGCTCCCACCTGGTACGAGTGGTGTAATAAAAATTGGGGAACCAAATGGAACGCCTACTCCTGCACAGAATTGAGCATGGAGGACGATACCCTGGATTTCTTCACCGCTTGGAATTGCGTCACACCTATTTTGGAGGCCCTTTCAAGAAAATACCCTGACCAGACCATCACTTATCGCTGGGCAGACGAGGATATCGGGAGCAATGTGGGCGAGGCCGTGTTCCAGAATGGAGAGGTGGTAGACGCCAATATCCCGGAACCCGGATCCAGGGCAGCGTATGAACTTGCGTCGGACATCATGGGAA
>CAZRNK010000121.1:0-5163 GCA_964601435.1 uncultured Oscillospiraceae bacterium
GGGCTGTGGGGGCAGAAGTCCTCCGGGGCTACGGCGACGGGATTTTGAATCCCATCGGCGGGTCAATGCGCGCCGAAGCCGCACAAATGCTCTTGAATTTTAGCGAAATTCAGTAAAAAGCTCCGCCCGTGGGCGGAAGAAATTCTTTTGGGTACTTTTCTTTACAAGAAAAGTACCCAAAAAAGGATTATACGCGCTCCCCCCGACCGCGGGTCCGGAACTTCACCGGACTGGTGCCCGAATAGCGCATAAAAAGCCTGTGCATGGTAGAGAGGCTGCCAAAGCCCGCCGCATCGCAGATTTCCGTCAGCTTTTGCTCTGTCGTCTGAAGCAGTTCTTCGGCATAGGCGACACGGCTGCGCTGAATGAACGTGGACGGATTTTCCCCATACATCCGCTTAAAGGCGCTGGACAGCGCCGAGGGATGTATGCCGAAATGCTCGCTCAGGCCCGCCACCGTCAGGTTGCAGTCGCTGATATTCTCCAAAATGTAGACACGGACCCGCTCAATCCGCGCTGCCTTTCTGCTGCTGCTATACCGCTCCAGCCTTTTAAAATATTGCCGGAAGGCATCCGCAATCCGCTCAAAGAAGTCGCTGGAAGATGGCACTTCCCCGGGCGAAAAGGTAAAAATCCGCGCGTGGAGAAAGGCGGCATCGGGCACATTGTGGGCGGTAAGGCGGGCGGATGCAGAGTCCAAAAACCGCCGGACATCGATAAACAGCCGCTCTGTAAAGGGGGGCGGATTCCCGACCAGAATGGCATAGGTCCGGGCCAGGCAGGCCAGCGCCTCCTCATACTCCCCCGCTGCAATCCGGACTGCCATCTGCTCTGCATATTCGGAAATCGATGCCGTTTCCGCATCGGCCTCGTCTGGGTCGTTCTGAAAATACAGGCCATTCTCCGGCGTATAGTCAATGAACTTGAAATACTTCATATTGCCAAGCAGATTTTCATACAGGGTGCTCAGATATGTCAAATCCGCCGTGGGCTGGCTCACATACGCATTGATGGCAATATCCGCCGTTTCACACCGCCGGCGCACCTGGGAGACGTTGCGCGATATCATATCCGTGACGGTGCCCTCCCGCGCCTCCACGCCCTCCTGGAGGCATAACAGCAGTACCTGGCGGTATACCAGGCTGGTGGTATAGCAGACTGTGGACTGGAAAAAGCTGTCCTCTATGGCGCACTCCACCTCCTGCTGGCACTCCGCCAGGGCGGAAACCGGGAGCGGGCTGCGCTGAATCGCATCTGCCATATCAGAGAAATCAAACAAGACAAATACATATTCCCGGGCGGCCAGATGTATACCCTGAATGGCAAAGTTGCTGACCACCTGCGGCGTCAGCTCCTCCGGGTAAAAAAGCAGCATTTCAAAGAAGGCCTTTACCTTCCGCTGCATATTCATCTTTTCCAGGGCATAGCGGTCAATCTCCATATCGGTTCCCTCCCGGCGGCCGCTGTTTTTCGCATCTCCGGGCCTGGTTTTCGGCACTGGAACAGGATTTTCTACTTTTATCAGAACAATTATAGCACAATTTTTATGGCATGAACAGTTGGCATAGAAAAAACTGCGGCAGCGTTCATCACGCTGCCGCAGTTTTTCCTAGCGAATTTCTGCTTTATTTTGCTTTCATCTGGCGAGATAGCGGTCATAGGCAGCCTGATAGATTTCCACTGCCCGTTCCACATTCATGGCCTGAATGGTCGATTCATAGTTTGCCCACGTCTCGTCGTCCAGCGGCGTCTCCCCGATGATGAAGCTCAAAATGCTCTCGGCACAGTAAGTCTGCACATCACCCATAATATTGGCAAACTCGCTGTTTTCCTCCGCCGTCATGGTAACAAAGGTAAGGGGGATATCCCGGTCGCCGTTTTTGTTGATGCCCCAGGTGGCCCGGTCCGTATTCTCCCCGATGGTGGTGCGGTCGGACTGGTACACAGTGCTCATCATGGGCAGCGTCCAGATATACTGGAGGCTCTGGAGGGTGGTGCCCTCCGGCGGCGTCAGGAACTCCTCGGTGTGGCGGGGCTGGCCGTTCTCGTCAAAGACATAAGTCTCGTTTTCAATGCCGTAGTTGGCCAGGAGGATACCCTCCTCGGTATACCAGAAATCGCACCACTGCACCGCAATCTCCGGATATTCACAGGAGGTGCTCACTGTCACGCCCGCATTGGATACTGTGGACAGCAGATTGCCGATTTCCAGAATCTGTCCCTCCGTCTTCCCCACATCGGCCATGGCCACCGCGTGGAAATCCGGGTCGGTGCTCAGGTTGTCCCAGGTGTCGTCCTGCTTTACAAAATAAGCCCATACGCCCGCATCGCTGCTGGCGATATCCGACACCAAATCTGTGGAGAAGGGGCTATTGTTTACGGAGACAAAGTCGGCGTGAATGACGCCGGCATTGAACCAGTCGTTCATCATAGTGAGGTAGTCCCGATAATCCTGGCCCCACATGCCAAACTGCACTTCGCCGTCAATCTGATAGAGGGGGTATGTTCCGTTGCCAAACAGGGCGTTGATGCCATAGGCGGCTGTCAGGTTGTTGTTCATCATAACGCCGTCGCTGGTGAGGTAGAGGGGATATTTGGGGTCATATTCACTCTTGAAGGCCAGAAGCATCTCCTTCATCTCGTCCAGGGTGGCCGGCGCGGTCATCCCCAGCTCATCCAACCAGTCCTGGCGCACAAACATACCGGCCCGCGGGCCGTCGCCCAGCTCCGTAAACCAGTAGAAGCAGGGGACTTCCCCCGTGTCGCTCATAGTATTTTTGTAAATGGACTCATCTGCATTGCGGATTGCCATATAGTTGGGCATATACGCCTCATAATCCGCCAAATCATAAATGATGCCGTCCTCAATGCCGCCGCTGCCGCCGCTGGGATAGAGGCTGTTAAAGGCGTCAATGATGTCCGGGTATTCCCCGCCGGCAATCATAATGCTGAACTGGTCGGCGGCGATGACATTGTTGAACATCTGCCACTCGATGGTAATGCCGGTGATTTCCCGGGCGGCCACATCGGCATAGTTCTGCCCGCTGGTGAGCGTGTCAATGTCGTCCACCATGGTCTGGGCCCAGAAAGTGAAGATAATTTATTCCTCAGTCAGCGGATAGATGCTCTCGGGCGCCTCTGTGCCCTCCGGCGCAGCCGTCGCTTCCTGCGCCGCAGTGGGTTCCTCCGTGGCTGTAGCCGGGCTCTCCGCACCCGGCGTTTCCTCTGCCGTTGTCGGGCCGCAGCCTGCGAACAGCGCAAAGAGGAAGGTCATTGCCAGCAGGAAAGACAGTGTTTTTTTCATAATCGGGCTCCTTTCAAAATGTATTTTGTCCTCTGTCACTATGCAATTGGAATCAGCAGCTCCGAGGTGAAATCCCCTCCTGTATGAATCAGGTGCAGCCCATGGTTGTCCGGGGCGCCTCTGGGCCGGTCGCCGGGGGAATAGGGGCAATAGTCATAGCCGGCAATTACCAGCTTCAGCTTCTGGCCCTTGTGCCACTGCATGGAGGTAGGCCACAGGCCGATGTCCAGCTCCACCACTTCGCCCGGGTGCAGGAGCTGCCGCTGCGTGTGCTGATACATGGGCTGATACGGCCGGGAGCGCTCCGGGCTCAGCGCCCGGTGGGAGGCCCGCAGCCGGGCGTCCGGCCCTGTGTACTTATACATATAGCTGTTATAAAATAGGATGTTATCATCTTCGTCCAGCTGGAGCAGGCGCACAAAGATGTCCATGTCGTCTGCACCCTGGGCCTCCACCCACAGCTTCAGCTCCGGGTAGCCAATCATCTCAAAGTCGGCGTCAATTTCCATGGTAAATTCCAGCCGGCCTGTCTCGTTGCGCTTCTCGCTGTTATAGCTGGCCACGGCATTGCGCTCCGGCTTCTCAGCTTTCAACGTGCAGTCGGATGCGTCCAGATACAGCGCCCTGTGCCGCTCCCGCGCCAGGGGGAAGGCCCCTTCCTCCCGGTCCTCCACCGTGGTTCCGGCAAAGTCCATCAGCGGCATACGCACCCGGGGGGTGAACTCCCAGCCGTTGTCAATCCCCTTCAGGTAATGGTCAAAGAAGCGGCGGAGATCCTCTACCTTTTCCGGGTCCCACAGGTCCACCCACTCCTGGGTCCGGTGAATCCGCAGCCATTTTTCGCTGCCGCCGTACCGCTGCCAGGCGTCCAGGGTGCCGTGGAGGTGGATTTGGGAGGCGAAGCAGGCCACCAGGTACATGGGAATGGAAATGTCCTCAAAGGGGCAGACCTTGCTCTCCCAGTAATCGTTCATCATGGGATACTTCTGCAGCGTGAGATAGATATTCTCTATCTCCCCGGCGCCATAGGTCCGGTCCACGCCCTCGCCGTGGACCTCCATGGGGATGCCGCCCTTGACATACTCCTCCCGGTACAAATCCCCGTGGGCCTCCTGGGGCGCAATGCAGACCAGGTGGGGCGGCTTGTGCATGGCCGTATAGAACTGCGTCATCCCATACCAGGAGCAGCCCGACATGGCCACCTTGCCGGTGCACCAGTCCTGGGCCGCACACCATTCAATTACGTCATAGGCATCCTCGCCGTCGTCCGGGCCCAGGTAACGGACATTTCCCTCCGACATATAGACGCCCCTGGGGTCTACATTCACCATGGCATAGCCGTGGGCCGCCCAGTAGGCCGGGTCATGGCATTCCCAGGCCTGAAGGCCGCTGGTGGCGTCAAAGGGAATCCCCATCCGCGGGTCCTCCTTGGGCTCAAAGGGCGGCTCCCCCTCCGGCAGCACCATTTCCTCAACCGGGGGCATGCCCTTGGCCATGGCCTCCATCATGTTGTTGACACCCCGCTTGCCCGCTGGACCCCAGCAGACAATGGCCGGATACTGTCCTCCATCCACCGGCATGTAAATATCGGCGTAGACATGCACCCCGTCCCGAAGCGTGATGGCCGTGTCCTGATAGCAATACGTATCGGCCGGGAAGGGTTTCCGCCCCGCCTCATAGACATAGCCCTTTTTCAAAAGCTTCCGTCCGGGGTCAAAGCCGTCATACAAGGCCCGCGCGTCGGTTACAGGCTTCAGCTTTGTATATACCGGCTGGTTTTTTAGCTGAACCATTCGATCCTCCCTTTCCTTTCATTCATTTTGGCTGATTTTTTCGTTACGAGAATATGATATTTTATT
>CAZRNK010000121.1:5263-6420 GCA_964601435.1 uncultured Oscillospiraceae bacterium
GTGGATGCCCTGATGACCCTGGGCCTGCTGCTGCAGATGGGCTACCAGTTCCTTGGGGACGTGGCCCACGAATGGGTTGGCGCGGGCATGTTCCTGCTCTTTATCGCCCACCACATTCTGAACCGGGGCTGGTACAAAGCCCTGTTCCGGGGTCGCTACACCCCATGGCGCATTTTCCAGTTGTCTGTTGACCTGCTGGTTTTCCTGTCCATGATTGGACTCATGGTCAGCGGCATGATGCTCTCGCGCCATGTATTTGCCTTTTTGCCCATCCGGGGCGGCATGTCCTTCGCCCGGCTGCTGCACATGGCCGCGTCCTACTGGGGCTTTGTCCTGATGGCCCTCCACCTGGGGCTCCATTGGAACATGATACTGGGCATGGCCCGCAATCTCTCCGGCCGGAAGCAGCCCGCCCGGGGCCGCACTGCGGCGCTGTGGGCCATTGCCGGGTGCATCGCGCTCTATGGCCTCTATGTGTTCCTCAGCAGGGATTTGCCCAGCTATATGTTCCTGCAGACGGAGTTTGTCTTTTTCGATTTCGGGGAAAGCCCGCTGCTCTTTTATCTGGATTATCTGGCGATGATGGGCCTGTTTATCTTCCTGGCCCATGCCCTCTCCGGCCTGCTGCGGCGGCTGGACGCCGGGAAGAAAAAGCGCGGGGGCAGATAAGCACAAAAACGGCGGCACCAGCGTGCCGCCAGATGATACATCCATACGCTTTCAAGGAGGAATATACAGATGAACTATTGGGAAACAGACCCGGAATTTGCCGAGCGGTTTGAGCATTTTGCCTTTGAAGAGGTGCCCGGGGAGCCGGGCCAGCAGCTGGACGAGGAGACCCGCCACCTGGCCATTCTGGCCACGCTGCTGGGCTGCCAGGGCATTGACGAATTCAAGCTGGAGCTGCCCCGGGCCCTGGACGCGGGCCTCTCGCCGGTGATGGCCAAGGAGGTCATCTACCAGGCGGTGGACTACCTGGGCATCGGGCGGGTCCGGCCTTTTCTGGACGCCGCCAACGAAATCCTGATTGCCCGGGGCGTATCCCTGCCGCTGGAGGGCCAGGCAACCACCACCATGGAAAACCGCCTGGAAAAAGGCGCCCAGGCTCAGGTGGACATCTTTTGGGGCGCCATGAAGGACGCCTGGAAGGCCGGCCA
>CAZRNK010000122.1:0-6402 GCA_964601435.1 uncultured Oscillospiraceae bacterium
GTTTGCCCGGGATGGTCACATCCACCGCCTCGGCGGCCAGGCGCGCCTCCAGGGCCTTCTCCTCCAGGACCTTGGCGCGGCGCTCGATGGCCGCCTCCAGCCGGGCCCGGACATCATTGGCCAGGGCACCCATGGCGGGGCGCTCCTCCGGGGAGAGGCTGCCCATCTGCTTTAATACAGCAGTAAGCTTCCCCTTCTTTCCCAAATACCTGACCCGCACTGCGTCCAGCTCCTGGGTGGAGCCGGCGCCCTCCAGCGCCTCCAGGGCCTGGGTACGGATGGCTGCAAGCTGTTCTTTCATATCTCTTAACTCCTTTATATGGATGTATCCAAACAGGTTTCCGATTTTCTTATCTCTTCACGGCGGCTATCAGCAGCATCATGGGCCGGCGCATTTCCTGGCGCATCTCCGGCAAATCTTTCAGCTCTGCCGGCGGCTGGGGCTCCACCACCCGGCGGAGGGTAAAGCCGTTCTCCAGGAGGGTGTCCAGATAGGTGGTGAGGATCCGGTGGTATTTTGTCACCCGCTCCCCCAGAAAGACAGCCTCCCGCCGCCCCTCCAGGAAATAGTTATCCACAGGAAAATGGAGGATGTTCCCGTCCGCGTCATAGTACCAGTCCTGGGAGCCATAGGCGGTAAAGACCGGGTGCTCCACAGAAAAGACGAAGTCCCCCTCCGGCGCCAGCCACCGGTAAATTTTCTCCACCAGCGGGGCAAAATCCCGGACATAGTGGAAGGCCAGGGAGCTGAACACGATGTCAAAGGACGCCGGCGGGAAATCCACATCCTCCATGGCGGCCCGGCGGTAGGTGACCCCGGGCGCGGCATTTTTCTCCCGGGCCCGCTCCAGCATTTTCTCCGAGAGGTCGATGCCCAGGACCCCCGCCGCCCCCTGTTCCGAGGCATACCGGCAGTGCCAGCCGTATCCGCAACCCAAATCCAGCACCCGCCTGCCGGCAAAGTCCGGCAGCATGGCGCGCAGGTCGTGCCACTCCCCGGCGGCGGCAAGGCCGTATCTGGAGCGGCCCATCTCGCTGTACTTCTGGAAAAAGGCCGGGTCATCATATCGGTTTTCTTTCATAGGCGTACACTCCTCATCGAGACAAACAAAAAAGCCCTCCGTCCCTCATCTGGGACGAAAGGCATCTCCTTCCGCGGTACCACCCGGCTTCCCGCGCAAAAACGCAGGCGCTTGCGCCCCGGTAACGGAGGGCAGCCGTCCCGCTCTCGCGGGCCGCTCCCGGGCGAACCAAGCGGCGCTCCGCAAGGCGGCTTTCAGCCGGTGACCGCCTCTCTCTGCCCGGGGCAAAAACGCTATTTTCCCGTTCTTCGCGATGGTAGCGCTCCCTTTATATCACAATCTGCGGAGAAATGCAAGGGTTTTCTGCCCGCCGCCTCCCTCCGGGGAAATGATGGGGTAGAAAACGCCGGAAGGAAGGTTTTGTTCGCTCACCTAAAATTGTGAGCGCTCCGGAGCGGATTTTTTATGGCATAATGGCCTTGTCAAATCCATCACAGGAACAAGGAGGCGTTATGGAGACAAAAATTCTAGATTTTCATGAACTGAGCCAGGAATTTGGCATCCCCGTCCATTTCGGGACGCTTCCCAACGGTCGCACCGTGGGCCACGCCGAGTGGAGCAAGGCGGACTTTGCCCGCTTTTCCCAGCGGTTTGACGGCTACCGGGCGGCGGCCGATACGGACTATCAGGTTACCAATTCTCCGGCTCCCTGGATTACCGCCGCCACCATCCAGGGCCTGGGGCGCGACAGGGTCCGCTACCTCTACCCCGACCCCAACGGCACAGTCCTGGAGCTGCCCAATCTGCAGAAGGGGACGGTTCCCCCGGCGGCGGAAAACTGCGACGTGCAGTTCCAAATTACCGAGGAGGGCAACCGCATTTTCCTCAACATGACCTCGGACCGGGTGGAGGCCCGGGAGGTGGGCCACCACACCTTCGAGCTGGAAAACCTCTCAAAATTCGTGATTCCCGATTTGCCCGCAGGGCGGGACATTTTCATCCACGCCTGGGGCATGTACTGCGTCATGTGCTCCGTGGCCCTGAGCTATATGGACGGCGCCCGGAGCGTCTCCATCGGCTGCCACGACTCCGACTATTTCTGCTGCTATTCCACAACGGCGGACATGGAAGTCGGAGATGTCACGCCCCGGACCCTGGACAATCCCCTGCCCCACTAAAGTGACACGGCAGCGGAGGACTCCTGCCCCAGCCCCGTCTGGGCCTTTCTATCCACTCGCGCACATCCCGGCAACCGAATTTCATAGAAGGAGGAACACAATGAAAAAACTGTTTCGCATCATGAGCCTCGTGCTTGCACTGGTTCTGGCTTTTGTCTGCCTGGCGGCGTGCTCTTCCGGCTCCGAGCCCACCGAGGCTCCGGCCACAGAGGCGCCGGCGGCCACGGAAGAGCCGGCTGCCTCCCAGCCCTACACCTTCCCCCTGGCCGAGACAGAGGATATCTCTGTCTACAAGAGCTTCACCAACATTGCCGCTCCCTACATCTCCGGCAACGAGGAGGTCCTGACCTATCAGGAGATTGAAAACCGCCTGAATATTAACTTTGAATTTCAGGATGTCTCCGACGCCCAGGCCAGCGAGCTGTTTAATGTAATGATTGCTTCCAACGACTACTGCGACGTTCTGGATACCTCCCTGTTCGACTATTTCAACGGCGGCCTGGATGTGGCCATTGAGCAGGACATTATCCTGCCTCTGGACGACTATCTGGACACCTGCATGCCCAACTACAGCGCCCTGCTGGAAGGCAACGACGACTACCATCTGATTGCCATCACCGAGAACGGCCACTACGCCAGCACCTATAATTTCTCCCGGGAGGACGCCCCTGTCACCGTCAGCCTCTGTATCCGGGAGGATTATCTGGAGGGCGTCGGCATGGATATGCCTGTGACCTATGACGACTACTACGAAGTCCTCCAGGCCTTCAACAGCGAGTATGGCGCCACGCTGTGGATGAACCAGTACGGCTCCCTCTACGGCAACTGCTTCTCCGGCGGTTTCGGCGTTGCCACCTATGAGGTGGGCGTGGACACCATGTTTATCCTGAAGGATGGAACAGAGGTCACCTACAGCCCCCTGGAGAGCGGCTGGCTGGACTACGTCACCTATATGAACAAGCTTTACAGCGAAGGGCTGATTTATCCTGACTATCTGGGTACTGTGGTCGCCATGTCCCCGCAAATCGAAGTGATTTTGTCTGACGAGGTGGGTGTGTTCATCTGCGGCGTCACCTCCTTCGAAACCTACACCCAGCAGTCCGAGACCGAGGGCTTCCGCATGGTGGCGGCCAACCCGCCTGTGGTCAACGAGGGCGATGCCTTCCACTTCTCCAAGGTCACCAATACCAGCGCCGGCTGGTGCATGAGCACTCAGTGCGAGAACCCCGAGCTGGTGGCCTGCGTGCTGGATTACTTCTACACCGACGAGGGCATCATCCTGGCCAACTACGGCATGGAGGGCGAGACCTTCAACTATGATGAAGACGGCAACCCTGTCCTCACCGATTTGGTGCTCAACAACCCGGAGGGCATGACGTACTTTATCGCCAACCAGGTGTATATCGGCTCTGCACCCACCGTGGCAGACTGGACCAAGCAGACCTCCCGCTATACGGAGGACCAGAATGAGGCCGGCGACATCTGGGGTACTGACGACTCCTGGTACATCCCCACCTTCGTCACCATGAACGATGAGGAGCAGGATATGTACGATGCCTTTACGGACATCTCCACCTACACCGCCGAGTGCATGCTCCAGTTCATCACCGGCGAGAAGCCGCTGAGCGAGTATGACGCCTTTGTGGAGCAGCTCTATGCCATGGGCGTTCAGGACTGCATCGACGCCTGGGCCAGCGCCTATGACCGGTATCTGGCAAAGGCCGACCTGATGTAACCCCCATATACCTGCATCTTTTCCCCTGCCCACGGGCACAGGGGAAGCTCCGGGGCCTCAGTTCTGAGGCCCCGGAGTAATACAACGCAAAAAAGGAGGAACCCAATGAAAATCAGCGAATTCACAACGGAAGAACTGGCGGACCGCTGGGCAGACCACCGGGAGGTGGAAAACCTGATGGCCCGCTGGACTTATTATGGCATCCTGCGCGATATTGACGCCATTGAGGGGCTCTGGTGCCGGGAGGCGGAGCCCTGCCTGGGCTGCAACGACGGCTACTATAAGGGCCGGGAGGCCGTCTCGGGCTACTATGCCGCCTTGAAAAACCAGCTCCGCGTCCAGGCGGAGACGGCAAAAGCCGTCTATGCCGAAGCGCTGGGGGATAAGAGTGTGGAGGAACTCCTGGGGGTAGGCTCCTTCGTGGCCAACAACCTGACCGCCCCCCTCATTGAGCTGGCCGGGGACGGCAAGACGGCCAAGGGCCTCTGGTATCTCTATGGCACCGATGTGGACTTAAAGGCCCAGGGCCCCAGCAGCGAGTGGGTCTTCGGCCGGGTTGGCGCAGACTTTATCAAAGAGGGGGACACCTGGCGCCTCTGGCACCTGCTGGTGGTGGAGGACGTGCGCGCCCCCTACCGGCATAAGTGGACCGAGGCCCTCCCTGCGGCCGAGGCCATCCCCGCCTTCTCCCCCATCGCCGCAGCGGCGCTGCCCGCCCCCAATGTCCCCTGTACGGTGATGGAGCACTACCACAACCGGCGGCCCAATTTTGTCATTCCGCCCCTCCCGGTGCGCTACGACCGGTTTGCGGACACCTTCAGCTACGGCATATAGGATAGGAGGCTTGCATGAAACGTATATTTACGGACGACGAACGAATCCGGCGGGTCTGGGACGTGCTGGAAATCAAAAACCTGATGGCCCGCCACTGCTACTACCACGCCTTCGGCCTGCACCGGGAGGAGATGGAGGAGCTGTGGGTGGCGCCGGACTCTGCATACGCCGCCACGGCCTCCTTTGGCCAGAACTGGGGCTTCCAGCTGGGCTATGACGTCATCTGGCGCAACTATGTGGACGAGAACGAGAAGCATCTCCGGGACGCGGTGAAGCGCCAGCAGGCCTGGAACCCGGAAATCCCCGACGACCTGGCCTACGGCATGGCCGGCGGCGCAGGGATGCACACCCTCACCACCCCCCTTATTGAGATTGCCGGGGACGGCCAGACCGCCCAGGGGATGTGGTACGCCCCGGGCCAGCTCACCTTCAACGAGTTCGACGAATCGGGTGCGCTCACAGAGAGCGGCTGCATGTGGATGTTCGAGAAGTACGCCATGGACTTTGTCAAGGTGGACGGGGAATGGAAAATCTGGCATCTGTTCGTAGGCTCGGACTTCGCCTGCGGCGTTGGGGAGGACTTCTCCGCCCAGCCCCAATTCGGCGTGGACGGCGGGCCTCCGGACGGGGAAGACGCCGACGACGGCGGCGGGATGCACATGGAGATTACCTACCCCATCACCGCCTATGACTGCACCTACAACTGGCCGGATTTCCCGCCGGTACCCAAGCCCTATGACACCTTTGCCGATACTGTGAGCTATGGCCCGGACGGCTACCCCGGGCTGATAAAGGAGGGGAAGTAAATGGGACGGAAGCTGACATTGAAGGAAAAAATCGACCGGGCAGAGGCGGCCATCGCCGTGGAGAAGCTCCACGCCAACCACGTCTACTGCCACGCCATGGGCCACCACCGGGAGGAGCTGGAGACCCTCTGGTCCAAAAAGGAGAACATCGCCTGGGGCCACAATTACGGCACCTGGTATAAGGAAAAATTCTTCAAAAACTACGTCGAGGGCCAGGAGGAAGAGAGCCGGGAGACCTACGAAACCTACCAGAAAGAGGGCCTGGACGTCCCGGCGGAGCGCTACCGGGCGGCCGTGAGCTACCCCATGCACTTTGTCACCACCCCGCTGATTGAAGTGGCCGCCGACGGCCAGACGGCCAAGGGATTGTGGTATACCCCGGGCTGTGCCTTCAACAACGTGCCCGGACATAAGATGGGCATGTGGATGTTCGAGCGCTACGGCGGGGATTTCGTCCTGGAGGACGGGGAGTGGAAATACCGGGCGTTGCGCATCGGCATGGACATCGGCGGGCCCATCGACACCTTCGACGTCTTTACCCCGCCCCGCCGGCCCGGGCCGGAGGACGGCGAGGAGGCCGACGAGGGCTTCCAGGAGGACGAGATGGACGAGCCGGGCATCCACCAGCCCTACAGCGTAACCCAGGTGCCCCAGAACGACCCACGGATGCCGGAGCCTTATGACACCTATTCCGAGACGTTCCGCTATATCGAAGTTGACAAGTAAAAACCTTTTCCGCCCACAGGCGGGGACGGGGGAAGTTGTTACTTTTCTTTCACCAGCGAAAGAAAAGTACCCAAAAGAATATATTCCACCCATTTCTTTCA
>CAZRNK010000123.1:0-6348 GCA_964601435.1 uncultured Oscillospiraceae bacterium
TGACAGTACATTTTCTACATATATTTTTCTTGCTAATTATAGATTTTTCATTTTTTTACATTATATTTGTATGATGTATTATTTCTTCATGTAAAAAATCTATATTTTTATTTAGTATAGTTGTTATGACGAGTCATGTCAAGAAAATTGTATGATATATGACCACTTTTAATGGTATTCTATTTTCAATAAAAAGTAAATTAAAAATAGAGTTTTTTTGTTGAAAAAGGCAATTTAGTAGGTTGTGATATATTTTATCTGATTCTCATCCCATACAGGAACACCGGAACGGTGCAACATTCCATTCCGGTGTTCCTCTTTTTCCGGAAGCAGGCCATCCCAGAAAACAGTCCAGCCGTTTCTTTTCCCAAAAGAAACGGCTGGACTTTCTTTTTCAGGCAGTATTCCTTCCATTCCGGCAGGAATACTGCCTGTTTTACCTTACCTTTCCCTGCTGTGAAAAGGTGTGGAACCCGCTATTGCCCCAATTCCATGGCGGCCCAGTCCGGAGCCTCCGTAATCTCCGTCCAGGTCTCTGTATGGTTTTCCTTGCGGGTATAATCGTAGCTGTTGGTGGCCTCCTACGTCCAGATAGTACCAGGCCTCTGTATCCATATTATCGGGCCAGGTAATCATATCCGCCAGCAAATCCCCTTCAGATTCGGGATTGCGGTTGAGCACACGGTTGACAAGCGCCATGGCCTCGGCCCGGGTAATGTTCCGGTCAGGGCGGAAGCTGCCGTCCTCATAGCCGGCCACCCAGCCGTTGGCCGCTGCCTGGTTAATCTCGGATTCTGCCCAGTGCCCGCTGATATCCGTAAAGGTGGAAGCCGCGGTGATACCTGCGCCGGACGCATCAAACCGCGCCGCGATGGCCGCAAACTCCGCCCGGGTGATGGCCGCATCCGGCTGGAAGCTGCCGTCGGGGTAGCCGCTGACAATGCCCATTGCCGCCATGGTGGAAACCGCTGTGTTGTACCATTCATCCGCCGCTACGTCGGTAAAATCATTGCTCCGGGTCATATAGGCGCTGCGGGCCTCCTCCGTGAGCAGGCGGAAGAAAATTGTGGCCACCTCGGCCCGGGTAATCTCTGCCTCAGGGTGGACCATCCCGTCGGGATACCCGATTACATAGGCATAGTGGTCCTCACCGTTCAGAGAGGGCGGCGTCTCTGTCTTCGTGTTCTCTACTACGATACTCCGCTCGGCATAGTCGGTGGAGGTATAGTGGGGGGTATCGTCCAGGGTATAGCCCGTCGGCGGCTGGGTCTCCACCCAGTAGTAGTCGCCGGTGACAGACACAACTGCATGGATAATGCCGGTGGCACCGGTTGTATAGCTGCCCACCCTGACATCGCCGCTGGCCCCTACCCGGTATAAATCAAACCGGGCGCCGGAGAGCTTCGTATCGTTGTCGTCTGCATCCACCTTGGTCAGCGTCAGGGTATAGGTGGGCGTGGAGGGCACAGAGGGTGTATCCGGCGTATCTTCCTCTACTGGAATCTCGACCGTATCATCCTCAGGCGGCAAATCCCCATCTGCGGCCGCCGTGTTGGTAAGTGTTTCTCCCTGGTCTGCATCCTGAACCGTGTAGGTGTAGGTAAGTGTCGCATTATCTCTTACATCCAACTCTGCAATCGTCCAAGTGGCCTTATAGCTACCGTCTCCTACAAGCCCCCACGTCACATCTGCACCTGAAGATGCTACTGGCGCAACACTGCCGGTGAAGGTATCTGTAATGGTGACTTCCGTCAAAACCTGATTGCCGTCGTTGGTCACTTCAATGGTATAGGTCAGCACGTCACCTACCTGAACATTATCGCCCTCAGACCAATCCGCAAGTGCAGCTCCGTCCCGTACCACGGAGACGCTCTTTTCAATCGTCACATGCTCTACGGCCTTTGTAACCGTGACATTTTCGCTGGAAGTTTCCTCATTGTTAACGATTGCAGTGTTTTCTACCGTTGCGCTATCACCGGATGCTATCGTCACGCCCTTGGTAAAGTACAGGACAGCTTCCGCTCCGCTCAGGGTAACGGTATATGTGCCATCGCTCTCTGTCACGCCGCTCACAGCTCCGGTGTATCCCTTGTAAGTCGCGCCATCATCGCTGACAGTGAACTCGGCCCCGTCAAAGCCGTTCAGGGTGACGGCATACAGGATGGTAGCCGCGCCGTCCCCGTCCGCAAAGGCGGAATAGGTCGTTGTCCCATCCTCGGCAGTGGTGGCCGTGACTACCGTGTAGTCTGTGCCGGCCTTGAGGGTAACTTCACTGCCATCCGAAATCGTCAATTCTACTTTGTCATTCGTCACTGGGGCCTTGCTGGCGGTCAGCGCTTGCACTGTGGTTGTGGTTTCTTCGCTGAGCTGGATATCGTCCGCCTTTACCGTGACAGAGCTGGAAACCTCTCCATCAGTTTCTTCTCCAGTGGTCTTATAGGTGTACGTGAAGGTGACAGTTTCGCCCGATGCCAAAGATGAAATGGTGTATGTTGTGCCGCTCCAGCTTCCATTCACTGTACCTTGAGATGAAGAGATTGTAACGCTGGCTCTATCGTCCGGGAACATTGTGTCCGACACCGTCACGTCGCTTAGCTCAACCTCACCGGTATTTTCTACCGTGATGGTATAGGTAATCTCCGTTCCCGTCGCCACCGTTTCTTCGTCCACATCAGTGCCGTTTTCATCTTTTGCAGTCTTGGAAAGGCTGACGTTCACCTTCTCCCATTGGGCCTCCAATGTAATATAGGTAGAGAGCTGGATGGACTCGTTAGGCTGAAACACTGGATTATGATAGGTATCTGACAAATCACCGCTGAAGGTTGGCCAGCCATCTATATTTGTCCCTGTAAGCCCGCTGTAATACGTGGCCTTCCATCCGGCAAAAACATAGGTTTCGCTGTTGATTTCCACGGACGTTGCAGTGGGAGTCAGCACCGTGTGCGTAGGGCCTTTTGTATCATCAGGGTACTGAAATGCCACATTGCCACCGTTTTGGATAGCCGCCTCGGCTCCATTAGGCAGTGTTGTACTGACTACCGGATTGTCAGCGCTGAATAATGCATACGCATCACCGGCATCATAAATTATGTAAACCGGACTGGGCATTTCCGCCAGTTGAATCAAGATGTGATAAGGTGCACCCCTACCGCCATGATAAAAGCCTTCTTCCTTTGTATCCAAAATGATAGTACCGCTGGCGGCATCAAAACTGGCCGTATATGCGCTGCCATTGCCCACACTTTGGCAGTTCAGGCCAATATGAGAGTTGCTTGTGTTATCATTACAGGCCACTACCAGGTACTGTACATAATAGCCATCCGCCGGCTCAATTTTGACATAGCGCGTATTGGTCGCATTGGAATCATCGCTCGTGTTACTAGAGGGGGCCAACACAGTCCATGTGCCGCTCTCTGGATTGTTTTCATCATAGTTATCGCTGGTATACACTGTTACATTTTCTGCCGTATTTACATTTCCGCTTGCAGCCGCGAGCGTATAGCCGCTGCTGCCCCCGCCTTTTGGTGTAATACTGGCTACACTCCAATTATATTGGTTGTCGCTTTGGCCTCCGCCGCCTGGGCCCGGCCAAGCAGCCACAGACGGCGCCAGCGTAAAAGCCAGTGCCAGGCAGAGCACCAGGCTCAAAATCCGCTTTTTCATAATTTTGTCTCCTCCTTCATAATTCATACGTTTCCTTTTTTGAAACGCATATTTCAAAAGCGTCGGTTGTTGGCCGGAAGCGGCGCGGCTCGCGCCGGGGCGTACCGGTACAGCCTGCTGCGCTTTCCGCGCCCCGCGCAGACAGGGCATCCGCACTTCTGTTTGCCCGCCCTGGAATAGACAGCGGCTTTCCAGACATGGCCCTCGGCACAAATCCACCAGACCTTCCGCCGGCTCCCGGCTGTCACCATCTCCGGCGTCAGCCCGCCGTTGAGGGTGGGGTGCCACTGGGCCGCGACCTTCGGCTCGACCGTCGATAAATCATTGAAGCCCGCCAGCACCTTGCGCCCCGCACAATAGGGACAGCCGCTGGCGTGGATGGTACGGGCCCCAATGACCGCCTGATAGGCGTGGCCCTTTTCGCAGCGCCACCACACTTTCCGGTTGCTGTAGGGGGAAACCATTTCCGGCGTCAGCGCGCCGTTGCGCCCCGGGTGCCACTGGGCGGCGATTGCCGGAAAGAGGGTGGCCAAATCGTTCTCCCCGGGCAAAACCCGCTTCCCGGCACAGTAGGGACACCCTGTACCGCCGTTGGCCCGGGAAAAAACGGACGCCTGCCAGACGTGCCCCTTCTCGCAGCGCCACCACACCTTCCGGTGGGCCCCCGCCGTCACATCCCGGGGCGTCAGGGTGCCATTCTTCCCGCTGTGCCACTGCCTGGCCAGCTCCGGGTGGGTCGCCGTCAGGTCGTTGTCGCCCTGCCGGATTGCCCGGTTGGTGCAAACCGGGCAACCGCAGCCCGCCGACCGGGACTTCACCACGGCCTGCCATTCATGTCCCTTTTCACAGCGCCACCACACTCTTCCCAGTACAATAGGGGCAGCCTGTGCCGCTTTTGGCCCGGGAAAATACATCCGCCTGCCAGATATGTCCCTTCTCACAGCGCCACCATACCTTCCGGCTGCTGCCGCTGCTTATGCTCTCCGCCGTTATGGGCGCGTTCTTCTCCGCGCACCACTCCCCGAGCAGCGCCTCCTGCCCTGTCCGTACACAAAATTGATGCAAGTTCTCCCGGATACCATCGCCCCCTCGGCAATCCACATGCCCATAGGACAGAATTCCGATTCTGTCTGGAATTTCTCTGTGAAAAAGCAGAGATAGTATTTGAAAATCTAAAAACCATACAATTTCTTGCTGAAATAAAAAAGCGCCGCTCATTTGAGCGGCGCTTAGGGCCGAAATTGTGCATGACAACAGAGACCGGCAAAATAATATCTTTGGCGGCCTTACTTTTCATGCGCAAAAGGGTCAAAGAGACTTGATTTCATTATGAACATCTGGTAAAATAGCACGTGATAATATGTATGAAGTAAATGTTTTTGCTCTTTATCTGGACAGAATCGGAATTCTGTCCAATTTTTATGAAATTAATTGGAGCCGCTCCATTGTCCTGGCGTGCTCTGCGCCAGTGGAAATCAAATAGATGCGTGTCGTCTCAATGCTGGAGTGGCCCAGCACATCCGCCAGCTTTGCCACATCCCGGCTGACCCGATAGAAAGTCCGGGCAAAGAGATGCCGGAGATTATGTGGGAACACTTTAGAGGGGGATACGCCGGCTTCGCGGCAAATACTCTTCATCTCCGCCCAAATCTGCTTTCTGCTTAGGGCACTGCCATTCCGGCTCTGGAAAATCGTCCCGGTAAATATTTTGTTCTTTTTCGCATAGCGCAGCAGTTTCCGGCACAGCTTTCCGGGAAGCAGGATGGTGCGGATTTTGCCCTTGAGGGCAATTTCGGCCCTGCCCTTTTGGACGGCGGCCAATGTGATAAACCGGACCTCGCTGACCCGGATACCCGTGGCGCAGATGGTCTCCATCAGCAGCGCCAGCCGCTCCCGGCCCTTTCGCTTGGCCGTTCCCAGCAGACGAAGGTATTCTTCCCGCGTCAGCTCCCGGCTGTCCTCCCGAAAGAGCCGGCGCTGAATCTTCACGTGCTTGACCCGGCAGTCTCCCTTGTCCAGGCAGAGCAGCATCTGGTCCAGGGCTGTGAGCTTCCCGTTTACCGTCGTCGGGCTGTAGCCCGCCTGGAGCAGATGCTCCTTCCATCGGGCGACGACGGATTTTGTGAGGGGCTCCTTCCCCAGCCATACGCTGAATCGCGCCGCCTCCCGCAGATACTTCTCAATGGTCGCTGCGCTGCGCTCCCCCTCCCGCAGGCGAAGCGCAAACGCATGCAGATTCTGCCTGGTTATGGTCTGTTTCTGCATATCCTTCTCCTTTGCAAGTTTTTTCTTAGTATACCTGCTCCGGATAGGGCTATGCACAATTTCTGCCTGAAAACATACTTTTTTGGCGTCAAACGTAACCCAAAAACGCAAAAAGGCTCCCGGACGTATTTTCATACGTCCGGGAGCCTTTTCCAATTTTAATTTCACTACGCAATCGCAAACGAGCCCAGGGTATAGGACCAGGTGCTGCCGCTGCACTGCGCTTCACACCTGCTGAAGAAAATCGCGCCCAAACCGCTGCGCCATTTTTCCGCATCAAAAGTAAAGCTGTCCTCCCCCTCCTGGGTAACTTCCAGGCAAACCAACACGCCGTCCTCCCAATAAAGGTTTTCCCTGTCAATATACCCCGCCTCGCTCAGCTCCTCAAAGGTGCCCGTCACCGGTATCAGGCCCGTCAGC
>CAZRNK010000124.1:0-6234 GCA_964601435.1 uncultured Oscillospiraceae bacterium
AATGCCGGGGCTGTGCAATTTTCCTCCCTTCCATAAGGTTCTCAAAAGGTGTACCTTTTGATAAAGAAGGTTTGATTATTTGTTTCCCATGAATTTTTCAAGTTTTTAGAAAAAATGTATGCAAACTATTGCAAATGGCATACAAATCTGCTATACTTTATCCCAGAAAAAAGGATGTCAAAAAGTACACTTTTTGACACAATTTTTTGATTTTCCTGTTTGACGGAAAGCGGGTTAATAAAGCGGCGCGGGCAATGCGCCCCGCAGCCTGCCGTTCCCGATGAAAAAATAAAAAAAAACAGAGGCCTGCGCTTTTTAAGCACAGGCCTTCAGCTTGTCAAAAAAGGCCCTGACGGGTCTTTTTTGACTGCACTTTGCCGCCGGGCATTTTCAAAAGAAAAATATCCCAGTACCTTTATTTTACAGTCCCGTTTCCGCTACTCGATGGGCAGCCAGGCCTCGAAATAGCCGCTGAAATTGTCCTCCTCCAGGACGCTGGCCAGCAGAATCCCGTGAATCGGCCCGAACACAGGAATGCCCTCCTGCTTTGCATAGTCCAGGGCATAGTCCAGCAGCTTGGGGGAGAAGGAGCCCTTCCCGTGGCTCTTGAAAACCGTATGGATACACTTCCGGGCGGGAATCCAGACCATGGGGGGCGCGTCGGGAAACTCCAGCTCCTTGACATAGTCCTCCCGGAGGGAGAAGCCCCAGCGGTAGTCCTGCTCCCGGCCGGGGAGGCTCTGCTCGCTGGCAATCTCGAAATAGCGGTGGTTAAAGGGCATGGCCTGGAGCCACTGCCGGGCCAGGCGCTCTAAGTTCTCGCTGCTGGGGTACTCCTCCCCCACCCGGTTGATATAGCGCAGGAGCCGGGGGCTCTGGGAAATCTCACATTTATACAGCAAATCCGGAATCTTGGCCAGCTCTGCGCGGTGCTGTTGGCTGCGCCGGAGCAGCAGCTCGCAGCGGCGGATGGTGGCGCCCAGCTCCGTCTCCTTATATTCGAACATGTCCGTGATGTCCCCAACCCGGGGAATGCGCACAATGTCCGCAATCTGCTCGATGGAAAAGCCGAAGTTCTTAAACCACAGGCAGTCCATCAGGAAATTAATGTCCCAGGCATCATAATAGCGATAGTCGTTGTGCTCGTCCTTCTCCGGCGTGACGACGCCCTTCTTCTCGTAATAGCGCAGGAGGTCGGTGGAAATTCCCAGAATCCGGGCCACGTCGCCGATTTTATATTTCACTGTCCAGCCCTCCTAAAAATTTTATCTTTATTTTATATAAGTATAAAGGGGTTTTTCCGGAAAATCAAGAAAATCCCCTTGACTTTGGAACCGTCCCAAGGTTTACAATCGGGTTACAAAAATTTATAAAAAACGGAGGAGACGCAAAATGGCCTATATGCCCCTGAACAAAGCCCCCCAGCTCTTAGACGACAGCACCATGCCGAAAATCTATGATTTGTCCATGCCCTGGGGCGTGGACACCCCCCTGTGGCCCTTCCCCGGCGCCCGGCAGGACCTGGTGTTCCCCCGGGGCCAGTACCTGGGCCGCTTCCACAAGCGCACCATGACCTACACCGGCACCCTCCACGCCGGCACCCACATGGACGCCCCCAACCATGTCATGCATGAGGAAGAGGTGGACCGCGCCCGCAACGGCTACAACCTGGCAGAAATCCCCCTGTGCCGCTGCATCGGCTCCGGCATCATCGTGGACATGCGCTACCTGAAGGATGAGTTCGAGGAGAAGTGGAACGCCGCCGAGGGCGATCCCAGCCGCATGAGCGAGGACATCTGGCACATCATCATGCCTGAGGAGTTCGAGGCCGCCTGCGCCAAGGACGGCCTGGAAGTCCGGCCCAATGACTGGGTTGTCATCAACACCGGCTTCCACCACTACTGGCGGGTCAACAACGACAAGTACTACAACTACTACGCCGGCGAGGGCCCCGAGCTGGCCCACTATCTGGTGAGCAAGGGAATCAAGGGCGTCACCGGCACCTGGGGCGCCACGGACGCCCCCCTGTGGCACCATCCCCTGAAGGAGCAGATGCCCTGGCTGGACACCGCCTACACCCAGGCCACCGGCAAGTCTGCCGCTGAGAAGTACCCCGACTACGAGCCCTGCCACCGCATCTACATGCAGAGCGGCGTGTGCACCGTGGAGAACGCCGGCGGCGACGTGGACGAGGTTACAGGAAAACGGATGACCATCGCTGCCTTCCCCTTCCGCTGTGAGATGGCCGACGGCGGTTTCGTCCGCCTGGTGGCCTGGGAAGAGGGTACCCGCTGGTAAAATTTCCCGCACGTTAAGCAAAAAACGGCCCGGCGTCCGGTTTTCCGGACGCCCCGGGCGGGCCGCCGGAAAAAGTGCCCGCCTTTCCCCCGGCAAAAGGGACCGGGGACATTGAACGGAGGAACAAAAACGATGAAAACCCTTGCCGATATCAAAAATATCGCCGTACTGGGCGCCGGCACCATGGGCCCGGGCATTGCCCAGTCCTTTGCCATGGCCGGCTACACCGTAAAGATGTGGACCCGGAGCGAAACCACAAAAGAAAAGGCCGAAAAGTCCCTGATGGCCCAGCTCAAGACCTTCCAGGAGGAGGGGGAGCTCCACGAGGACATCCAGACCGTCTATGACCGGGTCAGCTTTGTCCACACCGTTGAGGAGGCCGTGGACGGGGCCGACTTCGTCCAGGAGACCATCGTGGAAAAGCGCGACGCCAAGGCGGCCCTCTATGAAGAGCTGGCCAAGTGTGTGGACAAGGAGACCATTCTCGCCTCCAACACCTCGGCGCTGAATATTTTTGAAATCGTACCCGAAGCGCTCCTGCCCCAGCAGCTAATCTGCCACTGGTACTCCCCGCCTCAGCTCATCCCCCTGGTGGAGGTGGTCAAAAGCGACGCCGCCCCCCAGGAGATGGCCGACACTGCCATCGCCCTGCTGCAAAAGTGCGGCAAGACCGCAGTGCAGATGAAGCGCTTCATCCGGGGCTATATCGCCAACCGGCTCCAGCAGTGCCTGAACCAGGAGGTCTTTTATCTGCTGGACCAGGGCTACTGCGACGCGGAGGCCATCGACATGGCCGTCAAGGCCAGCTTCATCCCCCGGGCCTGTGTCCTGGGTATCTGCAAGCGAATGGACTTCGGCGGCGTGGACATGACCGCCAACAATTTCCGCAACCACAGCTATGAGATGCCCCATCCTCCCAAGGAGGAGGAAGTCCCCTATATCCTCCAGGATATGGTGGACCGCAATGAGCTGGGCATCAAGACCGGCAAAGGCTTCTATGACTATACCGGCATGGACATCGAGGCGCTCAAGGCCAAGCGGGATAAGCAGCTGTTCAAGGTCTTCCGCCTGGAGAAGGAGTTTATGGACGACCCGGTGTAAAGGCCGCCGGATTTTCAGGAAAGCATTCCAGGGCGCTGTGCCGCCTTCCGGCGCGGCGCCCTTTCCATCGCTGTATCGCCAAAGGGAAAGGAGATATTCTGTGGCAAAGAATAAAGTAGTGAGCCCGGAAGAGGCGCTTGGGCACCTCCACGACGGCCAGACCATCATGATGGGCGGCTTTACCAACGTGGGCAGCGCCAATAAATTCGTAGTGAAAATGGCGGAGGCCGGTCTGAAGGACTTCACCCTCATCGCCAACGACACCGGCAACGATAAGGCCGACGGCATCGGCACCCTGGTCTGCCGGAAGATGGTGAAAAAGGTCATCGCCTCCCACATCGGCCTCAACCCGGAGGCCGGCCGCCAGATGACGGCGGGGGAACTGGAGGTGGAGCTGGTGCCCCAGGGTACCCTGGCCGAGCGGATTCGCTGCGGCGGCGCGGGGCTGGGCGGCGTCCTCACCCCCACAGGGGTGGGCACCTCCGTCCAGGAGGGGAAACAGGTCATCTCCGTCGGCGGCAGGGACTATCTGCTGGAGCTGCCCCTCCGGGCGGATGTGGCGATTCTCAAGGCCTGGAAAGCGGACACCTCGGGCAACCTGGTCTACCGCCGGGTGGCCAAGAACTTCAACCCCATGATGGCCATGGCCGCCGACTTCGTCATCGCCGAGGTGGAAGAAGTGGTGGAAGTCGGCCAGATTGACCCCGACGAGGTCTCCACGCCGGGCATTCTGGTAGACGCTGTGGTCAAGCTGTAAAGGAGGGTGCACAATGGAACTTACCGGACGTGATTTAATCGCCTGCCGCGCCGCCCGCTTCCTGAAGGACGGGGATTTGGTAAACCTGGGCATCGGCATGCCCACCAAGGTGGCAAACTTCCTTCCGGAAGGGGTGGATGTGCTCCTCCAGTCGGAGAACGGCTATATCGGCATCGGCCCCACCCCCACAGAGGCCGATTGGGACCACGACGTGGTAAATGCCGGCGGCCAGCCCGCCAGCATCCTCCCCGGGGGGAGCTGCTTTGACAGCTGCATGTCCTTCGCCCTCATCCGGGGCGGCCATGTGGACGCCACCATCCTGGGCGCCCTGGAGGTGGACCAGGAGGGAAATCTGGCCAACTGGATTATCCCCGGCAAAAAGGTCCCCGGCATGGGCGGGGGCATGGATTTGGTGGCGGGGGCCAACACCGTCATCGTCATGACCGACCACTGCGCCAAAAGCGGCGCCTCCAAGATTCTGAAAAAATGCACCCTCCCCCTCACCGCCGCCCATGAGGTGGACTACATTGTCACGGAGCTGTGCGTCCTCCACTATAACGGCCAGGGGCTGGTGCTGCTGGAGACCGCCCCCGGCGTCACGGTGGAAGAGGTCCTCTCAAAGACGGAGGCCGAGCTCATCGTGCCTGAAACTGTGGGGTGCATGCTGTAATGGACGCCCCCCTTCTCATCGGCCTTGTGGCCACGCTGGTCATCATTGTGGGCTTGTCCATCTATTCCGGCGCCAGGGGCGGCGGCGGAGAGAGCAAAAACAGCTCCCCCATTGTGGCCGGCGTGATTATCGGCACCCTGGTCGGCGGTTCTTCCACCGTGGGCACAGCCCAGCTGGCCTATACTTACGGCATGAGCGCCTGGTGGTTCACCCTGGGCGGAGGCATTGCCTGCCTGGTGCTGGCCATCGCCTATGTTAAACCCCTGCGGCGCACCGGGATTCCCACGCTGGTCGGCATGATTCGGCAGGAATACGGCGCCGGCTCCGGCATGGCCGCCTCCCTGCTCAACGCCGTGGGCACCTTTATCAACATTCTCTCCCAGCTCATCTCCGCCACGGCGGTCATCGCCGTCCTCTTCCCCTCGGTGAGCACCGTCTGGGCCGTCATTATTTCCGCCATTTTTATGGTGCTGTATGTGGTCTTCGGCGGGACAAAGGGGGCCGGCATGGTGGGCATTTTGAAGACGCTGCTCCTCTATGGGGCCATGATGGCCTGCGGGGTGCTGGTGCTGTCCATGGTAGGGGGCTTCGGCTCCTTTGTGGACATGGTCCACGGCATTGACAACCCCGACGGCATCAATTTCTTCAGCCTCTTTTCCCGGGGCATCGGCATTGATTTGGGCTCCTGCTTCTCCCTCATCTTCGGCGTGCTCACCACCCAGACCTATGCCCAGGCCGTCCTCTCGGCCAAAAGTGACCGCTCTGCCCGGGGCGGGGCCCTGCTCTCGGCCTTCCTCATCCCCCCCATCGGCATCGGAGGCATCCTGGTTGGGCTGTATATGCGGGCCAACGCCGCCCTCTATCCCGGCATGACGGCCACCACAGCCCTCACCACCTTTGTCACCAGCCACTTCACCCCCCTGCTGGCGGGTGTTGTCCTGGCGACGCTGTTCATCGCCACGGTGGGTACCGGCGCGGGCCTGGCCCTGGGTATCTCCACGATTGTGAATAACGACATCGTGAAGAAGGTCACCCGGAAGTTTGATGACCCCAAGCGGGCCAATATGCTCGCAAAGGTGTGGATTGTCGTGGTCCTGGCGGCAGCCTGCTGCCTGTCCACCGGCGCATTGGGCGATGTCATTCTGGAGTTTGGCTTTATGTCCATGGGCCTGCGGGGCGCGGTGGTTTTCACCCCCCTGCTGTGTACCCTGTGGCTCCCGGGCCGGGTGGACAGGCGCTTTGCCCTGGCCTCTATTATCATCAGTCCCATCCTGGTGCTGATTTTCGGCGTGGTGGACATTCTGCCATTTGATTCGCTGTTTATTGGCATTGCCGCCAGCCTGGTCATTATGGCCCTGGGCCTGCGGAAAAAGGCGCCCGCCCTGGCCTCCTGACCCCCCCAGCCCCC
>CAZRNK010000125.1:0-3542 GCA_964601435.1 uncultured Oscillospiraceae bacterium
CCCACTGCCAGGCCCTTTTCCACAATCCGGCGCACCAGGGCATGGTTCGTAGTATGTGTAATAGAGAGCTGGCCTATATCGCTGCCTAAAAGGGTCTGGGCAATCAGCATCTCCGTATGGTGCAGCACCAGGGGATATTGACTCAGCTCCTCGACGCTGACACGCTCCTTCCCAGCCAGTTCGCTGTCCTGAGCGGCGCTGACATGAATTGTATCGCTGTAGAGCTCATTAAAGATTAGTTCACCTGACTGAAGCCGGAGGGCGTCCTGCCGAAGATATCCAAGGATGCTCATAATGCCGATGCTATTTTCCCGGAACTCCACTTTATCTGCTATCTCCGTCGGGTCTCTCTCCATAACATTAAATTGAACATTCGGAAACAGCAATGCAAGCGTCCCCAAGATTTTCGGAATTACAGTAAAGCACATAACAGGCGTGCCGTAGATGATATATTCCATCTTCTTATCGGCATCCAGCTTCAGAGAAAAGTCCCCCAGCCCTTTGAGCATATCTACATAGGCCGTCTCGATTGCCCTTGCTCCTGCCAGTGCAATCTCTCCCTCCGGCGTAGGGACGAGGGTCTTTCCCTCCCTGCGAAAGAGTTTAACGCTCAGCTCATTTTCCAGGCTGGATATAATCCGGCTGAGACCTTGCTGTGTAATATAGTATTCCTTTGCCGTCTGGCTGATAGAGCCGCTTTCATAGACACGGATGAAATATCGCAGGTCTTCAATGCGCATCAAATCGTTCCCCCACTGCCGTCCGGCCCGAGACTTCTCCGGCCGGCTTTTTTCGTCTCATGTTTTTTAGTATAGCATATCCCATGAAATTTTTCCGCTGAAATCCCAAAAAAGTTCCGAAACGTTTTGTTGAAAAACGCACAACAAACTGTTGTTTTCAGAATTCCTTTTGTGCATTGACTACAGAAATTTGAGCCGATAAAATGGAAATCAATCAAAAAGGCGGAGCCCCCTTTCCCATTCTCCGCCGGAATGGAGCTGATAGAATGCCACCTGTTATTGATGCATCCAAATGTATTGGCTGCGGCACCTGCGCACAAATCTGCTGTATGGATGTCTACGGGCCCGTCCGGCCCGGAGCAACTGCCGAGCCTCTCTATCCAGAGGAATGCTGGCACTGCCGGGCCTGTGTCATGGACTGCCCCGCCGGGGCAATTCAACTGCGCTATCCCCTGCCGATGACCATGCTCTACCGCAAATCCCCCAATGCGGGAGGTGAAACCCATGCTTAAACACGCCAATACAGTGGAAACCTGCGACCTGCTCATTATCGGCGGGGGCATCGGCGGGCTTATGGCCGCGATAACAGCGGCGGACTTGGGCCTGCGTACCATCGTGGCGGAAAAGGCGGACACCCGCCGCTCCGGCTCCGGCGCCACCGGCAACGACCACTTTGTCTGTTACATCCCGGAGGTCCACGGCACCTTCGAGGACTTCATGCGGGAACTCAAACAGACCCAGGCCGGCAAGAACGCCGACGACACCATCCTCCGCACCTTTGCCAAACGGACCATGGAGGTGGCCGAGGACTGGCACCGGTGGGGCATCAACATGAAGCTCGGGGGAAAGTGGACCTTTGAAGGCCATGCCTACCCCGGCCATATGCGCACCCACCTGAAGTATGACGGTCACGACCAGAAAAAGATTCTCACCGCTGAAGCCCAGAAGCGGGGCGTCATCATTCACAACAAGACGCCCATGACCGAGCTGCTCACCGGCGCCGATGGCGCCATCACCGGGGCCATCGCCATTGACATCTCCGGAGAGGAGCCGGTGCTCAGGCTCTATCAGGCCAAGACAGTCCTCTGCGCCACAGGCTCTACCAACCGCCTGTACTCCTCCTGCACCCCCAGCTGGATGTTCAACGTGGCCGGCTGTCCGGCCAACACCGGCGCCGGCCTGGCCGCGCCCTACCGGGTTGGCGCGGCGCTGGTAAATCTGGAACTGCCCGGGATTCCCGCCGGGCCGAAATATTTCTCCCGGGCCGGGAAGGGCACCTGGATTGGCGTCCTGCGGGACTACCATGGAAAAAACATTGGCCCCTTTGTGGAAAAGCCCTCCCGGGAGCATGGAGACATCACCTCCGATGTGTGGCCCAGCGTGTTCCAAGACAAGCTCTTCGATGGCTCCGGCCCCATTTACATGGATTGCGCCGAGCTGAGTGAGGAGGATATGCAGTATCTCTACTGGGCCTTCACCTGTGAGGGGGATACCTCCCTGGTGGACGCCATGGAGCAGCAGGGCATCGATTTGCGCCAGCACATGGTGGAATTCGGCAGCTATGAGTCCACGCTTCTGGGCCGGGGCGTGCAGATTGATGAGCATGGCCGCACCAATGTCCCGGGGCTTTACGCCGTGGGCGACCAGGTCGGCAACTTCCTCTCCCATATTTCCGGGGCGGCAGTCATGGGCCGCATCGCCGCGGAGGACGCCGCCCAATACTGCGCGTCCCACAGCCATGGGGACGCCGTCTCAGGCCACGAAAAAGTGGCAGCATGCAGCGCATTTTATGATTCGCTTCTGACGCGGAAAACCGGGGCCGGCTGGAAAGAGCTCAACAGCACTGTAAACCAGCTCATGGATGACTATGTCAGTGTCTTTCACCCCCGCTCCGAAACCCTGCTGTCCGCAGGGCTGGAATATATGGATATTGTGGAGCGCCGGGGCCGGCAGGATGTCGCCTGCAAAAATGCCCATGAGCTGATGCGGGCGCTGGAGGCTTTTGATTTGCTGGAAATCGGCCGGGCCGTCTGCCTGTGCGCCCTGGCCCGTCAGGAATCCCGCGCCGGCCACAACCGGGCGGACTTCACCTTCACCAATCCGCTGCTTACCAATCAATTCCTCACCATCCGCCTGGAAAACGGCCAGCCCGTCACAGCCTGGCGGGAAATACACTAGCAGACAGGAGGTATCCACATCCATGATTACCCGAATCGACCAGGAAACATGCATTGGCTGCGGCGTCTGCGTGGTCAAGTGCCCTCTGGACACCATCCGGCTCAATGAGCACGAAAAAGCATATATTGCCTACCCCGATGACTGCATGACCTGCTACCTCTGCGAGCGAAACTGTCCCTCCGGGGCCATCTATGTCCATCCCTTCAAAGAAGTTCTCCCGGCGGTATTTTAGAAAGGAGGCGGCAGCATGCCCTATAAACCGCAAAATGATACAGAAATCCGTTGTGATGTTTTGATTATCGGCGGCGGAGCCGCCGGCCTCTGGGCCGCCAACCGGATTAAGCAGCTTTCCCCGGAAACGGATGTCCTGATTGTAGACAAGGGCGCCAAGGACTGGGGCGGGCTCATGTCCATGTCCGGCGGGGATTTTGACGCTGTTGTCCCCGGCGACTCCCTCTCCGACTGGGTGGAAGATTTGGTTTATTACTGGGACGGCCTCTGCGAGCAGGACACCGTGGAGAAACTCTTCGCCCTCTCCTATGACCGGATGGAGGACTATAAGCGCTTCGGCTGTGAATATTTTACAGATGCGGACGGCTCCCTGCACAAGGTGCTTCAGCGGGG
>CAZRNK010000125.1:3642-6219 GCA_964601435.1 uncultured Oscillospiraceae bacterium
TCAGCGGGGACTTTTACCGCTTCACCTGCAAGGTGGCCCTGGTGGCCACAGGCAACACCGGCTGGAAGCCGTCCTACAGTCAAAACACAGCTACAGGCGAATGGGTCAGCATGGTCTGGCGCGCGGGGACTGAGCTGCGCAACTATGAATTTGTCAAGGTCTGGAACCAGCCCAAGCTCTATTCCTGGGAGGGGCAGACTACGCTGTTCCCCCTGGGCGCCCGTTTTGTCAACGCCCTGGGCGAGCCTTTCATGGAGCGCTACTCCCCGGTACTTGGGGCCAACACTGACCCCCACTACATGACCCGGGCCATGGCCATGGAAATCCGCGCCGGACGCGGCCCCATCTATTTTGACATGAGCCAGATTAAGCCGGAGGACAAGGTGCTCATTGTCCCCCAGACCGGCAATCAGCTCCTCCACCATAACAAGCTCAAAGCCCTGGGCATCGACTTTTTCGCGGGGCAGTCGGAATGGATTCCCCAGCTCCAGGACTCCGTGGGCGGCATTGTGACAGACTTCGGCGGGGCCACCAGCGTCCCCGGCCTCTATGCAGCAGGCCGCTGCCGCAGCATTGACCCAGGTGTTTACATCGGCGGCTTCGCCCTGAGCACAACTGCAACCAGCGGATATGTGGCGGGCGAGAGCATCGTCGCCTACCTCCAATCCGGCCAGGGAGAAAACCTCTGCTACAGCACCGCGCAGGCAGAGGAGGCCAAGACAAGGCTCTTTGCCCCCATGGACACAGGCGGGCTCAATCCCAAACTGGTGCTTCGGGAGATTCAGTCCATTGTCTTTCCTTACGATGTGTGCATCCTGAAAAACGAGGCCAGTCTGAAAAAAGCCCTGGACCGTCTGGCCGCGGTCAACACCGATTTGCTGCCCCGGATGGGGGCTCCGGATGCCCACACCCTTGTCAAGCTCCTGGAGGTACAGGGGATTTCCCTGGTGAGCGAGCTGTTCCTCCGGGCCAGCCTGGAGCGCACCGATTCCCGGGCCGGACACTGGCGGGAGGATTACCCCACCCGGGACGACAAAAACTGGCTCTGCTGGCTCCATGTCACCCCGGAGGGCGAAGGCTTCTCCTTCAAAAAAGTCCCTGTTCCCCTGGATACATACAAATATCCCCTGAAACGTTTCTACTCCGACAATTTCCGCTTTTAAATTCCGCGTAAAGGAGACGGATATGGACACAGAAAAATTTGAGGTATTTTACCCCGGCGTATATTCTGCCCAGGACCAGCAGCTTCTGGACACGCTCCACCGGGAGATTGAAACCAACACCCACATGGACGACGGCGAGGGAGAGCTCTTTTACGCAGATTTGACCATGATGAAGCTCTATGCCCGTGTCTGGGACCCTCAAAACCCCCTCTTTAACGACGAGGACTATGGAAAAGGCACTGTGTACGCCTCCATCCAGCCTGTCCCCTGTTTTATTGAGCCGGGCGTTGCCTTTCCCCGGCTCCCCCAGGGGCTGGGAGATGAGTTCTATAAGGCCAATGACGGCGGCGACATTGTGTTCCTCCGCCCCATCTACCCCGGCGACACGCTGCAAATGTATGTCTCAGACCGGGAAATATTCGACACCACCTACTCCGGCGGCAGCATTTACCGGCGATTTCGTATGACAGGCACCGGCACCCTGGTCAACCAGCGGGGCGAAGTGGTCATGCGGGGCACTTCCTATGGCCGCAACGCCTTCATGCGCTATAAGGACCCTGCCGACGTCCCTGCAGGCAACGGCGCGTCCAAAATCAATATGGACTGGGTCCAAAAGCTCAAGCCCATCCATACGTACACCGATGCGGATTGGGACTACATCCGCTCCCTGTGGGCGGCGGAAGAAATCCGGGGCAGCGAAAAGCGCTATTGGGAGGACGTCCAGGTGGGCGATGAGCCGGTTCCCACCTGCTCGGGCCCCTATACGACGATGGACATGGTGCGGAAATTCGGCGTCATGATTGCAGAGATGCCCAGTCTCCGGGACATGATGCGCGACCCCAGGCAGCTGGAGTATCTCTACCGCGACCAGTACGGGATGTACTACGAGCCCCCCGCCATGCACTACTGCTCCCAGAACTACCCCGGCGCCCGGCCAGTGTTTTATAACTTCACTGCCCGCAACGAGATTATCCGCATGGTCACAAACTATATTGGCGACGACGGCTGGATTACCAAACTGGGCTGGCGCTTCTGCCAGCTGGCCGAGGAGATGGTGGACATCGGCTCCGGGGCAGAATATTTCAACAAAGTCCCCTATATGAAAGGAAAATACGTCAACCACCACGGCGCCACCGGCGACTGCCTGATTTGCCGGGGTTACGTCACAGAAAAATACAAAACAGCGGAGGGCGCCCTAATCGACTTGGTCTGCTGGGCTGAAACGCTGGAGGGCGATATTGCCCAGCTGGTGTACTTCACTGTCAAATTGCCCACGCGGCAGTAATCTTCCGGCACAAACACACAAGCGGCTCTATGTTTTTCCACTGCGCAAATATGGTCAATCCAAACATTTGAAAGGGGAATAAGGTTGAAACATTGTGATCTAAGCACCATCCCGAAAAGGGCGCACAAA
>CAZRNK010000126.1:0-6213 GCA_964601435.1 uncultured Oscillospiraceae bacterium
CCGCAGGCTGTTTAGGAGCTCTGTCCCTGTGCCGAAGGTGTTGCGGATGCCGGGGACGCCGGGGCGCTGGCGCAGGGCCAGGGCCGCGGGGACATAAAGCACCGCGTCCACCTCTGCCCGGGCCGCCTGGGTCATACGCCGCCGGGTATAGGTGGACAGCGATTCCAGATACCGGCGGGAGCCCTCGGCATAGAGGACGCCCAGAGCCAGGGAGGACTTGCCTGAGCCAGACACGCCGGCGACCCCTACGATTTTATTCAGGGGAATTTGGACGTCAATATTTTTCAGGTTGTGGACCCGGGCGCCCCGGACCAGGATTTCTGGCGGCGCTTTGCGCTGCTCGCTCATAAAAACACCCCATTGTGCTTTCTAAATTTTCTAATATTATGTTGCCGAACGAGGGATTGGGACTATGCCTTTGCTGCTGCGGCGACGAAGGCCCCAAAGAGCTTTTGGCTGTTTTCATCCGAGGTGAAGGAAAACTCCGGGTGCCACTGGACGGCCCAGACGAAGTCCTTGATTGGCAGGCAGGCGGCCTCCACAAGCCCATCCTGGGCGCGGGCCATGGCCCGCAGGGCGGGCGCCAGGGACTTGATGGCCTGGTGGTGGCAGCTGTTTACCCCAATTTCTCGCGCCCCCAGCAAGGCAGCCAGGGGAGAGCCGGGTATCACTGCAACGCTGTGGGCGGCCCGGTCATAGGGCGGGGCCATGCGGTGGGGCGTCTCGGAGGGGTGCTCCGTGGGCAAATCCTGATAGAGGGTGCCGCCCAGCAGCACGTTTATCAGCTGGATGCCCCGGCAGATGCCCAGCACCGGCTTGTTGTGGTGCAGCGCGGCCTGGAAAAGGGCTGCCTCGAAGCTGTCCCGCTCCGGGCAGAGCTCGCCGCAGGCGGGGCGCGCCGTCTCGCCGTAGAGACTGGGGGACACATCCTGTCCGCCGGCAAAGAGGAAGCCGTCGCAGATGCCGGCCAGCTCCGTAATGCCGGCGGAATCCGGCAGCAGGGGCAGCATAATGGGGACGGCCCCCGCCGCCTCCAGGCCCTGCATATACCCCGGCAGCATCCAGTAAGACGCTTTTTCTATGTCTACAAGCGGCGTAATGCCGATAATCGGTTTTTTCATGTTGCGGCCTCCAGAATTCTTAAATCAAAAAAGAAAGACGCACCCGGAATTTTCCGAGTGCGTCTTTGCACATTTGGTGCGAGAGAGGAGACTTGAACTCCCACGCCATACGACACACGCCCCTCAAACGTGCCTGTCTACCGATTCCAGCACTCTCGCAAATGCCGCGCGGCTTCAGCGCAAAAAACATTATACCAGAAAGAAGGAAATTGTCAACCATTAAATTTGGATTTCCCGGCGTTTTTCCTGTCGGAGCTGGCCGGCCATGTCCAGAATCAGGAGCACCAGGACAAAAATCAGGGCCAGAGCGCCCCAGGACATGGGCAGCAGATAGTAGCCCCGGAGATAGGCGTGGTACCCCAGGAGAGAGGCAAAGCTCACAGCAATGGGGACGGGGAAGAGTTTGGGCCGAAGGAAGGCCAGCGCAAGGGAGAGAATGTCGGCGGCAAAGAAGTAGCGGTCGTGCATATGGGGCAGGAAGAAGGGGATGCCCACTGCCAGGAGCAGGGCGCACTCCACCAGCAGCGCTTCCGTCACATGCCGCCGCTCCATCCACAGCCAGAACCAGATGCACAGCATAAAGGCAAAGGCCGCGCCGATGCCCAGCTGGGACAGGAGGGTATTGTTTCCCGTCCAGGTAATCAGGGCGAAGACAGAGGGGGAGTTGTAGTTCATGGCGCTGCCCACAGAGCCGGACTGGTCAATATAGAGCGTCAGCGTCTCCAGAAGGGGCCGCCCGGCCACCAGCGCCGGGGTGACAATCCCCAGATAGAACAAGGGGAAGAGGAGAAAATGCCAGAAGCGGAAATAGCCGCAGTACCAGAACACCAGGAAAACGGGGATGAGAAAAATTGCCTGAAGCTTAAAGGAAAAGGAGAGGGTCAGCATCAGTACGGAGAGGATGGGCCGCCTCTCCAGAGCCAGGCAGATGGCCAGTACGCCCAGGGCGACATAGATGGCGTCACACTGGCCCCAGTAGGCGCCGTTTAGGAGAACCGTGGGCAGAAACAATACGGCGAGAAAAGCCCCCAGGCGCTTTTCGACGCGCCTGGTGAAGTGGCCCACCAGGCGCATAACGCCCCAGGCCAGGACAATTTCAAAAAATACAGACAGGAGCTTGATGAGATAGAGGTCGGGGATATCGCTGTAGGAAAATGCCGCCAGGAAGTAGAGGTAGGGGACGTTGTAGTTGCCGATGCTCTCCCGCAGGGCGGCAAAGCCGCCGTTGTCCCGGAAATACTGCACCCACTGGGAAAGGAAGTTTACATAATCCAGAGTCTGGTGCGGCATGCAGAGGCTTCGCAGCAGGAATGCCGCGGCGACGGCGGCAACAGCGATGGCGGCGCAGCGCCCCCGGCGCAGCAGACCCTCGGCCCAGAGCAGGGCCAGGGCGCCCAGGGCCATCAGCCAGAGGAGAAGATAGGCGACAGTGTCCATTCCGGTGTACTCCTGTTTTCTAAAATCGCGTAAAATATGAAAAAAACGCCCGCGCACAACTGTGCGCGGGCGTTTCTGACGTCAAAAACAGCGGGCAAAATGTCCAGCCCTCGGGGTGGTTTTTCCCGTCTGCCAGTGCAAATCTATAAAAATTTCCACCGGCGCACAAAATTATACAAAAACTTCTTGACAAAGTAATTGTTAAAATGATACAATAACTTGCTCTATACGCAGAAGAAGGACAAACCAACCCACATTACCTGAGTGCATTGTAGCAGAGCTCAGAGAAAAAATCAACTCCCATAATAAAAATTAGCCAACGTATCCGCGTGTATCAGAAAATGCCATTGAAGGAGTGACGGCCAAATGCCAAAAGACGTGCGCTACGGCAAGACAATCCGAAAGAATTTTGCCCGCAGCCAGGAAATCCAGGATATGCCCAACCTGCTGGAGATCCAGAAGAATTCGTACAAGTGGTTTTTGGAGGAAGGCCTCCGGGATGTGTTTAAGGATGTAGCTTCTGTAACCGACTACACCGGCAACCTGGAGCTGAGCTTTGTGGACTACTCCATGGATGAGAAGCCCAAGTATACCGAGGAAGAGTGCAAGGCCCGGGACGCCACCTATGCGGCCCCCTTAAAGGTGAGTGTCCAGCTCCGGAACCGGGAGACCGAGGAAATTAAGGAGCAGGAAATCTTCATGGGGGACTTTCCCCTGATGACCCGGGGCGGCACCTTTATCATCAACGGCGCGGAGCGGGTCATTGTCTCCCAGATTGTCCGCTCCCCCGGTGCGTATTTTGACAAGAAGGCGGACAAGACCGCTACAACCATGTACAGCGCCACGCTGATTCCCTATCACGGCGCCTGGCTGGAGTATGAGACAGACGGGAACGACGTTTTCTATGTCCGGATTGATAAAAACCGGAAGCTGCCTGTCACCTGGCTGCTGAAGGCCATCGGACAGTATGACCCCGAGCGGCCCCACACCTGGCTCTCCTGCACAGACACCAAGCTGGGGGCCACGACCAACGAGCGGCTGAAGGAAATCTTTGGGCCCGATGAACGGATGATGGCCACCTTTGACAAAGATACCTGCGAGACGAGAGAGGACGCGCTGCTGGAAATCTACCGGAAGCTGCGCCCCGGCGACCCCCCCACGGTGGACAGCGCCTCGGCGCTGCTGGACAGCCTGTTCTTTGACAGGCGCCGCTATGACATCTCCAATGTGGGCCGGTATAAATTCAACAAAAAGCTGGCGATGGGCGCCCGCCTCAGCGGACAGACCCTGGCCATGCCGGTGGTGGACCCCCTCTCCGGGGAAATCCTGGCGGAGGCCGGGGAGACCCTGACCCGGGAGCGGGCGGACGAGCTGGACGCCAAGGGCGTTGTGGACGCCTGGGTCCATGTGGAGGGAAAGGACATCCGCGTCTTTTCCAACGGCATGGTAAAGCTGGACGGCTTTGTGGACTTCGACCCCGCTGAGGTGGGAGTGAAGGAGCGGGTCCGCTTCCTGGTACTGCGGGAGCTGATGGAGCAGTATTCCGGGGAAGATTTGAAGGATGCCATCCGGGAGAACCTGGATATTTTGATTCCCAAGCACATCATTGTGGACGATATTTTTGCCACTGTCAACTATCTCAACTGCGTGGCCCATGGCGTAGGCGTGCCGGATGATATTGACCACCTGGGCAACCGCCGGGTCCGCAGCGTGGGCGAGCTGCTCCAGAACCAGTTCCGGATTGGATTCTCCCGTATGGAGCGGGTGATTCGGGAGCGGATGACCCTCCAGGATTTGGACATCATTACGCCCCAGAGCCTCATCAATATCCGCCCTGTCACGGCGGCAATTAAAGAATTCTTCGGCAGCAGCCCCCTGAGCCAGTTTATGGACCAGACCAACCCCCTGGCAGAGCTGACCCATAAGCGGCGTATGTCGGCCCTGGGCCCCGGCGGCCTCAGCCGGGATAGGGCCAGCTTCGACGTCCGGGACGTCCATTACAGCCACTATGGCCGGCTGTGCCCCATTGAGACGCCGGAAGGTCCCAACATCGGCCTCATCTCCTATCTGGCCAGCTATGCCCAGGTAAATGAGTATGGCTTCCTGGTGGCCCCCTTCCGGAAGGTGGAGAAGGGGACCTGCCGGGTCACCGACCAGGTAGACTACCTCTCCGCGGACATGGAGGACGAGTTCATCGTCGCCCAGGCGACGGAGCCCATGGACGAAAACGGCGTACTCTTAAATGCCCGTATTACCTGCCGGCACCGGGATGAGATTATCGAAGTGGACAGGGAGCGGGTGGACTATGTGGACATCAGCCCCCGGATGATGGTCTCTATCGCCACGGCCATGATTCCCTTCCTGGAAAACGACGACGCCAACCGGGCACTCATGGGCGCCAACATGCAGCGCCAGGCGGTGCCGCTACTGGTAACCGAGGCCCCCATTGTGGCGACGGGCATTGAGCACAAATGCGCGGTGGACTCCGGCGTAGTCATCTGCGCGGAGGATGACGGCATTGTAGAAAAAGTGAGCGCCACGGACATTACCATCCGCTATGACAGCGGGGAGCGGCAGACCTACAAGCTTATTAAGTTCGCCCGGAGCAACCAGGGTACCTGTATCAACCAGCGGCCCATTGTCTCCGCCGGAGAGCGGGTGGAAAAGGGCGATGTCATTGCCGACGGCCCCTCCACCTCCCACGGTGAGATTTCCCTGGGCAAAAACGTCCTGGTGGGCTTCATGACCTGGGAAGGCTATAACTACGAGGACGCGGTTTTGATTAGCGAGCGCCTGGTGATGGAGGATGTGTATACCTCCATCCACGTGGAGGAGTATGAGTGCGATGCCCGGGATACCAAGCTGGGCCCGGAAGAGATTACCCGGGATATCCCCGGCGTGGGCGAGGACGCCCTGAAGTATCTGGACGAGCGGGGCATTATCTCCATCGGCGCGGAAGTCCGGGCCGGCGATATCCTGGTGGGGAAGGTTACCCCCAAGGGCGAGACGGACTTGACGGCGGAGGAGCGGCTCCTCCGGGCCATCTTCGGCGAGAAGGCCCGGGAAGTGCGGGATACCTCTCTGAAGGTTCCCCACGGCGAGAGCGGCATCATTGTGGACGTCAAGGTCTTTACCCGGGAGAACGGGGACGAGATGGGCCCCGGCGTCAATCAGGTGGTCCGGGTTTACATCGCCCAGAAGCGGAAGATTTCCGTGGGCGACAAGATGGCCGGCCGCCACGGCAACAAGGGCGTTGTGTCCCGGATTCTGCCTAAGGAAGACATGCCGTACCTGCCGGACGGTACGCCGCTGGATATCGTTTTGAACCCCCTGGGCGTCCCCTCCCGTATGAATATCGGGCAGGTGCTGGAGGTCCACCTGGGCTATGCGGCCCAGGCCCTGGGCTGGAAGGTGGCCACCCCCATCTTCAACGGCGCCAACGAGGCGGAAATCCGCAAGACGCTGGAGCTGGCCGGCCTCCAGAGCGATGGCAAGAGCATCCTCTATGACGGCCGCACCGGCGAGCCTTTTGACAACCCCGTCACCGTGGGCTATGTCTACTTCCTGAAACTCCACCACCTGGTGGACGACAAGATTCATGCCCGCTCCACCGGCCCCTACTCGCTCGTGACCCAGCAGCCCCTGGGCGGCAAGG
>CAZRNK010000127.1:0-6204 GCA_964601435.1 uncultured Oscillospiraceae bacterium
TACGGCGGTGAAGGCGGGAGACCGCCTGGCCGGCATGCGGGTGATTCCCCTGGTCATTGCGGAGGAAAAGCTGGCTGCGGCAGAGGCCGCCGCAGGGGAGACCCCGCTCCTGGAACTGCTGCCCTGGAAACTGAAGACTGCGGCGGTTATTACCACCGGCAGCGAAGTGAGCAAGGGCCGGATTCAGGACCAGTTTACCCCGGTGATTGTGCAGAAGCTGGCCGGCTACGGCGTGGAAGTCATCTACCACACCGTCGTGGGCGATGAGATAGCGGAAATCGTCCCCGCCATCCAGGCGGGCCGGGACAGCGGCGCGGACATGATTTTGTGTACCGGGGGCATGAGCGTGGACCCGGATGACCGGACGCCGGGGGCGATTCGCGCTTCCGGAGCCGAGGTTATCAGCTACGGGTCGCCAGTGCTGCCCGGGGCCATGTTCCTCCTGGGATACTATGAGGACGGGACGCCGGTGATGGGCCTGCCCGGCTGCGTCATGTACTCCAAGGCCACGGTATTTGATTTGGTGCTGCCCCGTGTTGTGGCGGGGGCAGCGGTCACCCGGATGGATTTGGCCCGGCTGGGCCACGGCGGTTTCTGCCTGGGCTGCAAAACCTGCCATTACCCCATCTGTCCCTTTGGAAAGGGAGCGTGAGGGATGGCACTTTCCGTTGAAGCGGCTGTGGCCTGTATCCGGGAGCGGACGGGCCGGTTGGATGCAGTGTGTGTCCCGGTGCTGGAGGGCCTGGGGCGGATTTTGGCGGAGCCGCTGCTGGCCGGCGTGGACCAGCCGCCTTTTCCCCGTTCTCCCCTGGATGGCTATGCCCTCCGGGCTTCAGACAGCGCGGGGGCCTCTCCGGAAACGCCCGTGTCGCTGCGTGTCTCAGCCAAGGTTTTTGCCGGAGACTTCTGGCCGGGGACGGTGGAAGAAGGCACCTGCGTGCGCCTTATGACCGGCGCACCCATTCCGAAGGGGGCCGACTGTGTGATTCGCCAGGAGGATACGGACGAGGGAGAGACAGAAGTTCAAATCTATCAGACGCTCCGCGCTTTTGAAAACTATTGTTTCCAGGGAGAGGATTTCCACGCCGGGGAGGAGCTGCTCCCGGCGCTGTGCCGTCTGGATGCGGCCGCCCTGGCGGTGGCTGCGGCCGGGGGCGCGTCCATGCTGTCGGTGGTGCGCCGGCCCCGGGCGGCGGTCATTTCCACTGGGGACGAGCTGGTGCTCCCCGGGCGCCCCTTGCCTCCGGGAAAGATTTATAACTCCAACCAGGCCTATCTCGCCGGCCGCCTCCAGGCCCTGGGGGCGGAGGTAGTGCTTCAGGAGGCGGTGGGGGACGATATGCGCGCCCTCCGGGAAGCCCTGTCCCGGGCGGTGGCGGAGAGCGATGTTGTCTTTACCACCGGTGGGGTGTCTGTGGGCCAGAAGGACTTGGTGCCTGCGGCGCTGGAGAAACTGGGTGCGGAGATTGTCTTTCACGGGGTGGCGATGAAGCCTGGAATGCCCACCCTCTTTGCCCGGCTTGGGGGGAAGCATGTTCTGGCTCTCTCCGGCAACCCCTTTGCCGCAGCTGTGGCCTTCGAGCTCCTGGGCCGGCCCCTGCTGGCGGAGCTGGACGGAGACGCCGCCGTGGCCGGAGAACGGATGCAGGCTGTGCTGGAAAACGGCTTTGCCAAGGCCAGCCCGGGCCGCCGCTTCATCCGGGGCTGCTGGAGGCGGGGGACGGTGGCCATTCCCGAGGGCCACGGCAACGGCCAGATGCGCTCCATGGTGGGGTGCAACTGCCTGATTGATGTGCCGCCCGGAAGCGGCCCCCTGCAGAAGGGAGACAGGGTGGAAATCCTGACATTATAAATCGGAATTGGAAAGGAGGCGCCCCCCTTGGAAAAGAAGCTGAATCACTTTGACGCCGCCGGGAACGCGGTGATGGTGGATGTGTCCGAAAAGGCCGTCACAGCCCGGACGGCAATTGCCCGGGGGGAAATCCGGGTGAGCGGGGAAATTCTGTCCGCCATCCGAGCCGGCACGATGCAGAAAGGGGATGTACTGGGGGTTGCCCGGATTGCGGGGATTATGGCCGCCAAGCGCACCAGTGAGCTCATCCCGCTGTGCCACCCGCTGTCTTTGACCAAGTGTGCCGTGGACTTTACGCTGCTGCCGGACCGGGTGGAGGCCCGGTGCATCGTGCGGACCGATGGGAAGACGGGCGTGGAGATGGAGGCCCTTACGGGGGTTACTGCCGCGCTGCTCACCATCTATGATATGTGCAAGGCCGTAGACAAGGGTATGGTACTGGGGGAAATCCACCTGGTGGAAAAGACCGGGGGGAAATCCGGAGACTTTCACTTTGGAGGCGATGGAGATGCTTGACGCCCTGGGGCGGCGCATCGACTATCTGCGCATTTCTGTGACGGACCGGTGCGACCTGCGCTGTGTCTACTGCATGCCGGCGGAGGGTGTGGCGCCCATGTGCCATACAGACATCCTCCGGTATGAGGATATCCTCCGGCTGGCGCGGCTGTTTGCCGGGCTGGGGATAAAAAAGATTCGCCTGACGGGCGGCGAGCCTCTGGTGCGGCTGCATATTGAGCGGCTGGCGGCTGGGCTCAAGGCCATCCCCGGCATTGAGAGGCTGGGCATCACCACCAACGGCACCCAGCTGGCGCAAAAGCTCCCGGCACTTCTGGATGCGGGGCTGGACCTGCTGAACATCAGCCTGGACACGGTGGACGAGGCCCTCTTTCAGCGCATCACCCGCCGCAGCGGGGTGGCGCAGGTCCTCCGGGGAGTAGAGGCGGCCCTGGCCGCGCCGGGGCTGACGGTAAAGGTAAACTGCGTACCCACAGACTTGAACCGGGAAGGGTTGCTGCCTCTGGTGGCTTATTTCCGGGATAAAAATGTGTCCCTGCGCTTTATTGAGCTGATGCCCATTGGACTGGGCGCCCAGCTCCAGGGACTGGCGGAGGCCGAGGTGCGCGCCCTGCTGGAAGGGGCCTATGGCCCCATGGAGCCCCTGCCTGGGGATGAGGTGGGCGGCCCCTGCCGCTATTTCTCCCTGCCGGGCTTTGCCGGACGCATTGGGTTCATCAGCGCCATGAGCCATAAGTTCTGCGCGAGCTGCAATCGGATTCGCCTGACGGCAAATGGATTTTTAAAGACCTGTTTGCAGTATGAGCGGGGCGTCTCCCTGCGGGCGCTGCTGGATGAGCCGGACGAAGTGCTGATTGCGGCGATTCAGGCCGCCATTGCAGACAAGCCGGCGGGACACCACTTTACCCAGCCGGCCGCCGCCGGGGACGAGCGGCACGTAATGGCCCAGATTGGCGGGTAAATTTTGAAAAAATGGAGTGAGGAACATGGGGACTGTGCTGGCGGTATGCCGCAGTGAGCAGAAGGGGACGGAGAAGCGCAATGTAGGCTCTGCCCGTTTTCTGGAGGACTGGGGCATGGAAGGAGACGCCCACGCCGGGAAATGGCACCGGCAGGTGTCTCTGCTGAGCCATGAGAAAATTGAAGCCTTCCGGGCCCGGGGGGCGGAGGTGGCCGACGGCGCCTTTGGGGAAAACCTGGTAGTGTCGGGGATTGACTTCCGCTCACTGCCCCTGGGAACCCGCTTCCGCTGCAATGATGTGGTGCTGGAGCTGACCCAGATTGGGAAGGAGTGCCACAGCGGCTGCGCCATTTTCCAGCGGATGGGCGAGTGCATCATGCCCCGGGAGGGCGTGTTTACCCGGGTACTCCACGGGGGTACCATCTCCGTGGGGGATACCATGACTGTAGAGGAGGGCGAGGGCCATGTATAAGGCAGCCGTCATCACTGCCAGCGACAGCGGCGCGGCGGGCACCCGGGCGGACAAGAGCGGCCCGGTGATTGCGGAAATGCTGCAGGCGGCCGGCTATGCGGTGGAGGAGATGCTCCTCCTCCCCGACGACCGGGAGGCCCTGGCGGCGGCGATGCGCCGCATCTGCGACGCGGGGGAGGTCAGCCTGCTGCTGACCACCGGGGGAACGGGCTTTTCACCCCGGGACTGCACCCCGGAGGCCACGGCAGACGTCATCGAGCGGCCGACGCCGGGCATCTGTGAGGCCATGCGCTATGCCTCGCTGCAAATTACCCCCCGGGCTATGCTCAGCCGCGCCGCGGCGGGCATCCGGGGCAGGACGCTGATTATCAACCTGCCCGGCAGCCCCAAGGCGGTCCGGGAGTGCCTGGAGTATATTCTTCCCGCCCTGGGCCACGGCCTGGATATTCTCACCGGGGCGGATGGAAACTGTGCCCGCTAGGGCAGATTCATGAAAGGAGGCGGTGCCTGGAGAGAAGGCAGTATTGTTTTTTGTGGTGTCCCCCTGGAAGAGGGAATATCCGAGCCTGACCGGCCTTCGGCGTAAATGCCATGGCGGCTGGCCTGCCTGTGACCAACGGACGCAGGCACAGGGTACAAGCTGGAAACGGCTGTGCCTACCGTTATTTGTAAAGGAGAAGAACAAATGAAAAAAACAATTGCACTTGTCTTAAGCCTTGCACTGCTGCTGTGCCTGGGCGCATGCAGCAGTTCTGGAGGAACGAATACTGAGGCCCCGGCTACAGAGGCCCCCGCCGCTACGGAAGCGCCGGCCACAGAGGCGCCTGCCACGGAAGCCCCCGCTACAGAGGAGCCCGCGGCGGAGGAAGTGGAGCTCATTGTCTTTGCCGCCGCCTCCATGACAGAGACTCTGGAGGAAATCCAGACGCTGTACAAAGAGGTGGCCCCCAATGTGACGCTGGTCTTTAACTTTGACTCCTCCGGCACGCTGAAGACCCAGATTGAAGAGGGTGCGGACTGCGACGTGTTCATCTCTGCGGCCCAGCTCCAGATGAATCAGCTGGACAGCGCGGCGGACCCCGAGGTCAACACCGACGGCCTGGACTTCGTCCTGCAGGGCAGCCGGGTGGATTTGCTGGAGAACAAGGTGGCCCTGGTGGTTCCGGAGGGGAATCCTGCGGGCATCGAGAGCTTTGACGATTTGCTCTCCGACAAGCTGACCCTCCTGGCCATCGGCAACTCCGATGTACCTGTGGGCCAGTACACCCTGGAAATCCTGGAGTATCTGGGTACCAGCGCCGAGGAGATGGAGGCCGCCGGGAAGGTGACCTATGGCACCAACGTCAAGGAAGTCACCACCCAGGTCTCTGAGGCTGCCGCCGATGCGGGCATTGTCTATGCCACCGACGCCTTCTCTGCAGGGCTCACGGTTGTGGACGAGGCCACCAGCGATATGTGCGGCCAGGTTATCTACCCTGCCGCTGTGCTGAACATTTCCCAGCACCAGGCAGAGGCCCAGGCGTTCCTGGATTACCTCCAGAGCGATGAGGCCATGGCAGTGTTTGAGAGCGTGGGCTTTGCCCCGGCTGCATAATGCCATAAAAGGAAGAAACATATCGCGCTTTTATATCTTTTCGGAAAGCGAAAGGCAGGTTTCCCGAGAGCGGGAAACCTGCCTCAGCTTGTCAAAAAAGCCCCGAGCGGGGCTTTTTTTGACCGCGCTTTGCCGCCGGGCATATTCAAGGGCAAAAATGCCGCTTCGCTCAAAACGCCCTGAAAAATCAGGGCGTTTTGACGTCGGCTGATTTCATTTGAGGAGGGCCTTGCTCCCTCGAGCTCCCCCGCTGTATGCATAAAGGGTCTCTGGCGCATATGTTTTTGACAGTCTCAGGTTTTGCTTCCTGTGCAGTGCACGAAGGTGTGCTTTCCGCGGGCTGTTGCAATCATAGTTTGTGCAAAAGTAAGAAAATGTAGGTGGCTGCTTGAGAATTTGCACAATGACAGGGCAGGAGCAGAATGGTATACTTTACTATCATATGGATAAAACCCTACTTTGTGCAAGGAGGTATAGACATGGAATTGTATTTAAAGGACAAGGTTGTGTTGATTACCGGCGCTACCGGCGGAATTGGCCAGGCCCTGACGCGGGCCTTTGCCCAGGAGGGCTGCCGGCTGGCCATCAGCTCCACCAGTCAGGAGAAGCTGGACGCCTTTACCCCCTCTCTGAACCTGGACGCAGCACATTTGAAAACCTTCCTGGTAGATGTGACGCAGGAGGCGGAAGTCCGCGCCTTTGTCGACGGCGCGGCGGCGTATTTTGGCCGAATCGATGTGCTGGTTGTAAATGCCGGATATGAGGGACAGGTGGAGATGATTCAGGACGTCCAATACGAGACCTATAAA
>CAZRNK010000128.1:0-6198 GCA_964601435.1 uncultured Oscillospiraceae bacterium
AAAATTGCCGAGCAGGGGGGCGTAAAGCCCGACCCGCGCTATCTCCAGGACAAGGTGGTGGCCTATATGGGCATCGGCGGCAGCGATTGGACCACCCGGATTCAGTGCGACTTTGCCACCCAGGCCCTGACCCCCAAATGGACCGTCATCCATAACGAGACGTTCCAGTGGTCCCTGGATATTATTATGAACGATGCCGCCCTGGCCCGGGCCCATCAGATTGGGGCGGATTTGGCCGCCGCGGCGGCAAAAATTGCCGACGGCAGTTTCCAGCCCGGCCATGGCATTTACAATGAGGATTATAAGGGCGCCGCTGGCGTATGTCCCTATTGCCACAGCAACAACTTCTACCTCCAGGAGGACGGCACAGCCATTTGCTGCCTCTGCGGTACGGAGGGGGTTATGGAGCGGATTGACGGGAAGTATGTCTTCCAGTTTGATGCTGAAAAGTGGATTCCCCATGCCCATGACTCCATCTCCGGGAAGTTCATCCACGGCGACGATATCCAGCAGAATGAAGGCAAGGCCCGGGCGGCTATGCAGACTCCGGAGGCCAAGGCCCGGAAGGCAAAATATCGGGAGATGATTCAGGCCAGCCGGCCGGAGAAGTAAGCAGGGATTGACAACTGAAAAGAAAGGAAGCGGTGACGAAATGAAAGTTGCAGCATTGTATGGAAAAGGCGATGTCCGCATCGAGGAGCGGCCCATTCCGGTGCCGGGTCCCAACCAGATGGTGGTGAAAATTCAGTATGTAGGCGTGTGCGGGACGGACTTGGAGTTCTATAAGGGGGCCTATCCCCCCTTTGTAAAGCTGCCCATGGTTCTGGGCCATGAAAATGTGGGCACTGTTGCCGCTGTGGGCGAGGGTGTGACGGACTATAAAGTTGGCGACCGCCTTCTCTGCGGGCCGCCCAGCCACTGCGCCGAGGACTGCCCCTCCTGCCGCCGGGGTGAGACCAACATCTGCATCAACGGCTTTCCCCGCACTGCCGGCATCGGCGGCCCAGACGGGGGCTATGCGGAGTATTACCTGGTTCAGGATGTGGCCCACACCATGCTGGTGCCCATTCCTGATGATGTAGATTTCAAGGATGCGGTGCTCTTTGATGTTATCTGCGTGGCCCTCCATGGGGTGCGCAAGTCCAACTTCAAAGTGGGGGACAATGTAGTCGTCTCCGGCACCGGCTCCATCGGCTTGTCGGCCATCCAGTTTTTGAAGGCCGGCGGTGCGAATAAGATTATCGCCCTGGGCACCTCCCCGTCCAAATATCCCCTCCTGAAGGAGTACGGCGCGGATTACTGCCTGAACCCCAAGGAGCTGGGGGAGAATTTAGGCGCGGAAATCCGCAAAATCCTGGGCAGCGAAGTGGGCGCCGACGTGGTCTTTGAGTGCGCCGGGAACATGAACTCCCTGTCCAACTGCATCTTCCACTGTGTCAAGCCCGGCGGCCAGGTGGCGGTCATTGGCACCATCCAGGAGCCGATGAACATCGTCCCCGGCAGCTTCAGCATCCATGAGCCGGACATCATCTTCACCTTCGTCTACACGGAGGAGGAGGTGCGGATGTACCTGGAGATGCTGGCGGCGGGCAAGATTGCCTTCCCCAATATGGTGACGGACATTATTCCGCTGTCTGACTGCGTGGAAAAGGCCCTGGACCGGAAGGACCGCAGCGGGATGATTAAGATTCTCATAGACCCCAGCCTGTAAGGAGGTGCGTGCAATGGAGCAGAGATTTCCCAACGTGTTTTCCCCCATCCGGGTAGCAGGTCACCTGCTGAAAAACCGTCTGATTTCCGCGCCCAGCACCATCCATACCGGCTCCAGCGGCCAGCCCTATCCCACAGAGGAGGGCATCCGCTTCTTTGAAACCCGGGCAAAAGCCGGGGTGGGCCTTGTGACCTGCGCGGGGGTTTCCATTGGGGAGCCCCCTGGGGACGGCGTCCACTGCGCCTGGGACGTGACAGTGCCCAACCACCGCAACCGTCTGTGCGACCTGGCCGAGCGCATCCACCTCTATGGGGCGAAATGTACCATGGAGCTGATTGGCGTCTTTCCCATGGGCTACACGGTCTCCGACGGCTGCTCCATTATGGGCAGCCCCCCGGTGGGCCGGGAGATTCCCGTCGAGGAGATGGAGAAGTTCAAGCAGGCCTATGTGGACACGGCTGTGGCCCTGAAGGAATGCGGCTTTGACGGCATTATGTTCCACTTTGGCCACTCCATCCCCATTGCCCAGTTCCTCTCCCCCAAGACCAACCGCCGGACAGACGAATACGGCGGCTCTACAGAAAACCGCTGCCGCTATCCCCTGGAAATCCTCAAGGCAGTGCATGCCGCCGTGGGGAGAGACATGATTTTTGACGTGCGCATGTCAGGCACAGAGTTTGAAGCGGGGGGCATTGACCTGGAGGAGGGGGTGCGCATTGCGGCCGTTCTCCAGGAGGAGGCGGACATCATCCAGGCCAGCTGCGGCATGCACAACAGCGACTGGATGACCTGGACCCACCCCTGCGGTTTCCTGCCGCCCAACCCCAATGTATTTGTGGCCGAGGGCTTCAAGAAGTCGGGAAAAATCACAAAGGCGAAGGTGTCCGCCATCGGCGGGATTGGGGCCCTGGCGGATGCAGAGGCCATCCTGGCCGAGGGCAAGGCGGACTTCGTTGTGGCGGCCCGGAGCTTCATTGCCGACCCGGACTGGATTAAAAAGGGCCGGGAGGGCCGCCAGGAGGACGTAACGCCCTGCGTGAAGTGTATGCGCTGCCACGACAGCGACAATTATGCCCAGCACATGCAGTGTACCGTCAATCCCCGGGTCGGGCTGGAGGCCGCCATTGAAAAGGTGCCCCCTGCCGGCGCGCCCAAGCGTGTGGCGGTTGTCGGCGGCGGGCCCGGCGGCATGCGTGCCGCTCTGACGGCCTTTGAGCGGGGCCATACGGTGACGCTGTTTGAAAAGACGGACACCCTGGGCGGCGCCATCCGCTTTGCGGACTTCGTCTCCTTTAAATATCCCCTGAAGGGGTATAAGGAGTTCCTGATTCGCCAGGTGGAGAAGAGCGGGATTGAAGTCCGGCTGAACACTGCCGCCGGGCCCGAGGACGTGAAGGGCTTCGATGCGGTGATTGCAGCCATCGGGGCCGAGCCCCTGGTCCCGCCCATCCCGGGGATTGAGAAGGCGGTGCCCGCCATCCACGCCTATGGCCATGAGGCGGATTTGGGCGAGCGGGTGGTCATCATCGGCGGCGGGCAGATTGGCTTGGAGACTGCTTTGCACCTGAAGGATTTGGGCAAGGAAGTCACCATCATTGAGATGCAGGCCGAGCTGGCCCCGGACGCCTCCAAAACCCACCGGGACGAGCTTTTGGTGGAGCTGGGCAAGTCGGAGAAAATCCACATTCTCTGCGGCGCCCGCTGCACCGGCGTAGAAGACGCGGGGGTGCGCTGCATAAAGGACGGCGAGGAAATTCTAACGCCCTGTGACGGCGTCATCCTGGCTGCCGGCATGCGCGCCAGGACCGCCGAAGCGGACGCCCTGATGGGGCTGACGGATTCCTTTGCCCAGATTGGGGACTGTGTCCGGGCCCGGACTGTGGAATGGGCCAACAAAGAGGGCTTCTATGCGGCGCTGACGCTGTAGGCGTGAAAAAAGGTAAGACAAAAAGATAAGACAAAAGCTTCCGGAAGGGCTGGCCCTTCCGGAAGCTTTTGCGTGTCTGTACCCAAGTGAAAAGCGGGAAAGTACAAAAATGCCTCCTGGCCTACAATTTCGTCAGTTGCTTTCTGAAAAAGGGCAATGTTACACTAATAACAAACCCAATATTTTTTCAGAAAGGATGGAAAAGATGAAAGCAAAGAAACTGCGCTCCCTTTTGCTGTGCGCCCTGCTGCTTGCCTCCCTTGTGCTGAGCGGCTGCGGCAGCACCACAGAGGAGACGGCGGTGCCCACCGAGGCGCCTGCAGCCACTGAAGCTCCGGCGACAGAGGCCCCCACGGCGGAGGGCACCGAGACTCCAGAGGCCGCTGGAGAAGATACCGGGCTGCCTATTGTGGACGAGTATACGGAAATCAGCTTCTGGTTTGAAATGAGCCCGGCGGTTGTGACATACCTGGACGATATGAATGACAACATTACCTGGCAGCTGATTGAGGAGCTCACCGGTGTCCATGTGAATTTCCAGTCTGTGAGTGAGGAGACAGCCCAGATGTTCAACATCATGATTGCCGGCGGAGACATCTGCGACATCATGGTGTGGGGCAGTAACTATTATGCCGGCGGTGCGGCCAAGGGGATTGAGGACGGCGTATTCCTGGAGCTGACGGATGTGATTGACCAGTACATGCCCAACTATAAGGCCCTCCGGGAAGCGGATGTTGACGTAGCGGCCCAGACCCAGCTCTCCGACGGGACTATCGGCGGCATTTACACCATCGACCGGGGCGTTTCCAAGCCCGGCACCGGCCCCATTGTCCGGGCTGACTGGCTGGAGGATTTGGGCATTGACCCCGAGAGCATTGTGACCTACGAGGACTATTACAACATGCTGACCGCCTTCAAGGTGGAGAAAGGGGCCACCAGCGCCCTGCATCTCTCCGCCTATGGCGCGCCCCAGGGCAACTATCTGGTGGCGGGCTATGGCATTGCAGGCTATTCCTACCCGGATATGAACCAAGCGCCCTTCTATCAGGTGGATGGGGAGGTCCGTTATGGCCTGATTCAGCCGGAATATAAGGAATACCTCACCATGCTCAACCAGTGGTACTCTGAGGGTCTCTTCAACAGCGACTTTGTAAACAACACGAACCCCATGCAGATTACGCCCGAAGAGGTAACCGACGGCAGCGTGGGCCTCTGGTACCATATGAGCCAGATTATGGAGGAGCATGTGTCCCAGGCCATCGACCCCGACTTTGACAGCATTGCAATCCGGGATGCCGTGAAGGAGGAAGGGGACAAGACGACCCTGGCCAATTACACCACCTCCAGAGTAAGCGGCAACTGCGCCAACATCAGCGCGGACTGCGAGAACGTAGAGGTAGTGGCCAAGTGGCTGGACTGGTTCTACAGCGAGCAGGGTTCTTTGATTTCCAGCTACGGCGTGGAAGGGGAGACCTATACCATCGATGAGAACGGCGACCCCCACTTTACCGATTTGATTGTCAACAACCCGGAGATGGGCATGATTGTGGCCGCCAACGTCTATGCCATGCAGACGGCAGTGAACTGGAACTATCAGGACCGGTGGTATGACGGCTATACCCCCGCCGCCCTGGAGGCCGGCGACATCTGGATGGAGGCGCTGGATTTGGAGAACCTGGCAACCATTCCGGATGCCGTTATCCTGACCGGCGAGGATGCCTCTACCTACTCCCTGGTCTATGCGGACATCTCCACCTATGTGCTGGAGAATATCCCCCAGTTTATCATGGGCACACGTTCTCTGGACGAGTTTGACGCCTTTGTCGCCCAGATTGAGGAGATGGACATCCAGACCTGCATTGACTGCTGGCAGCGGGCCTATGACGATTATCAGAATGCCAAGGCTGCTGCGTAATGCCTGAAGCCGTATAACCCGCACTGCCCATCCCGGACATGTCCGGGATGGGCAGTGAAAGTCTGAAAAGGGTTTGGCCTAAGGCGTCTGCGTCCAGAGATCCGGGTTCATTTCTCCGGGGGCACAGCCGGCGTAGCGCCGGAAGGCCCGCCTCATCCGCCCGGGGTTGTCATAGCCGACGGCCAGGGCAATGTCTTTAAGCCGCTTGCCGGTGCCCATAAGGGCGGTCGCCTCCTTCAGGCGGAGGCGGTGGATATACTCCAGGACGCTGACGCCCATGTACTGCTTGAAAACCCGGGCGGCATAGGCGCTGTTGAGCCCCAGGGCGTCGGCCACCATGCCGGTGCTCATATTGGGGTCGCGGAAGCGGCTGTCGATGAAGGCAGTCATCCGGGTGAGCCACAGCGGGGCCGCATGGGTGTTTTTTTCTTCTACAAACTGAAAATAGCTGCCAAAAATCAAGTCTATTTTTTCCAAAAGGGCCTGTGCCGAGCGGACGTACAACACGTTGGGCATGGGGTCGAAAACGTCCATAAACCCGCCGGCAGGAGAGGTGCGCATGTGGTCCACCGCATAGGAGAAGCAGTCCACAATGGCGTACAGCCGGGCGTTCATGGCCTGGAGGGTGAAGCTGCCGGGGCTGAG
>CAZRNK010000129.1:0-6150 GCA_964601435.1 uncultured Oscillospiraceae bacterium
GTTTTTTTAATTTTTTCCCCATTCGACAGAAGGGGCGCGCCGCTAGATGGAAGGCTTTAGTAAAAATGTCTGCAATGCGGCCCAAAAACCGGAGGACAGCCGGGCTCAGGGAGGAGAAATACAGCCCGGCGCCCAGCAGGACGCCAACCATCATAAAAATACGCAGGCTGCCCCGCCCCGCCCACATCCCCAGGGTAAACAGGCCAAGAGAGGCGGGAATCCAGAACAGGAAGTCCAGCAGGGCTGTGACCGGCTGCAGCCGAAGCCGCAGGCGTATGACCTTCAGGCAGTCATAGTAGAGCCCCAGGGCCCCGCCTGCGGCCAGGGAGAGGCATAGCTGTGTAAGCTGCCGGACAACAGGCTGTGCCATCTTATTTGAACAGCCGGCTCCACAGGCTGCCTGTGGGCTGCGTCTCCTCGTATACCAAATCCGTCACCAGGCCTTCCAGGCTCAGCTCCCCGGTGTCCAGGCTCAGGCGGCCCACATGGAGGCCGCTGCCCCGGACAATGAGCAGGCCCTGGCTGGTTAAGACGGAGACCTCCCCCTCGTCAAAACTGTCCACATCCTCCACCCCGGAGATGGACAGCCGCGCCCGCTCCTCTAAAATGATGGTGTGGGGCTTTTGGGCCGGACGCATTTTTTCCTCATAGGACATCGTTTCTCACCCTTCCCTTTTCCAGTATTGGTACAATCTATGCGCCCGGGGCCATGGGCATGACCGGAAATGGGGGAAAGGAAGGCGTATGGAACAGCTGCTAAGTTTATAATTTATTTACTTTTTATTGAAATTGTGTCCACATTCCGGGGAAGAATACCCGATAAAATAAACGTGATTTTACATGGATTTAACATACAGGAGGATACAGTTATGGAAGAAGGATACCGGCACGAGCAGAAATATGCCATCAGCCCGGGAGACCATGCCATGCTCCGGAGCCGCCTGCGCGCTGTTATGGCGCCGGACCCCCACGCAGGGCCTGCGGGGTGCTACCGGATTACCAGCCTGTACTTTGACAACTACCGGGACAAGGCCCTCCGGGAGAAGCTGGACGGCGTGCGCCAGCGGGAAAAATTCCGCATCCGCTATTACGACGGCGACCTGAATACCCTCCATCTGGAGAAGAAGCAAAAGTGCGGCAGCCTGGGGCAGAAGTTCTCCGCGCCGCTGACAGCGGAGGACTGCCGGCGAATCCTGGACGGGGACTGGGGCTTTCTGCTGGAGCGGGAGGACATGCTGCTCCGGGAATTTTACGTAAAGCTCCGCTGCCAGCTCCTCCGGCCCAAGGTGGTTGTCATCTATGAGCGGGAGCCCTGGGTCTATGCCCCGGGCAACGTCCGGGTCACCTTTGACCAGAACATCCGCAGCGGGCTGTACAATACGGACTTTCTCACCCCCGGCGCAGTGCTCAAGGGGGTATCCCCTGCGGAGGGGGAGATTCTGGAGGTCAAGTATGACCGTTTTCTCCCCGGCATCATTCAGGAGCTGCTGCAGCTGGGCCACCGGCGGGTCCAGGCCTTTTCCAAGTTCGCCGCCTGCCGTCTGGCGGTATAGGCGCACTGGCCGGGCGCGGCCCGGAAAAAACAATAAGGAGTGCTTACAATGACTTTTCAGGATATTTTTCAGTCCAGCTTTTTGGAGAGCGTGCGGGAGTTTTCCCTGCTGGATACCTTGCTGGCCCTGGTTTTCTCTTTCATAATCGGCCTTTTCATTTTTCTGATTTACAAGCGGACCTTCTCCGGCGTCCTCTATTCCAGCGGCTTTGCCGTGACGCTGGTGGGCCTGGCTATGGTGACGACCCTGGTAATTTTGGCGGTGACCAGCAATGTGGTCCTCTCCCTGGGCATGGTGGGCGCGCTGTCCATCGTCCGGTTCCGGGCGGCCATTAAGGAGCCTATGGAGATTGTCTTTTTGTTCTGGTCCCTAGCAGTGGGGATTGTGGTAGGGGCCGGCTTTATTCCCCTGGCTGTGATTGGCAGCGTGATTATTGGGCTCATTCTGCTGCTCTTTGCCAACCGCAAGACCCTGGACCAGCTCTATGTTCTGGTCATCCATTGTGACGATGAGGAGGCCGAGGCCAAGGCCTCGGAGCAGGTGCGCATGCATGCCAGGCGCTGTGCTGTCAAGTCCAAGAGCGTGGGGCCGGGGGGCATCGAGCTTACCACGGAGGTGCGCCTCCGGGACGCGGGGACGGCCTTTGTCAATTCCCTGTGCGCCATTGAGGGCGTCTCGGATGCGGTACTGGTGAGCTATAATGGGGAGTATATGTCCTGACGGCGGTCTGGGCCGGGAAAGGAGGGAAGCGCTGTGATTGCACACCGGCATGTGGAGCGGATTGTGGCTGCGGTTGTGGCCCTGGGCCTGGTGGGTCTGATTTTGCTGATGGTCTATGGGCCGGAGCTCCTGGACGCGGAGGCGGCGGAGCAGGTGGACATGGAGTATGAAACCAGCCTTTTTGCCGATGGGGAAATTCTCACTGTGGATATCCAGATGGAGGCCGCAGACTGGGAGGAGATGCTGGCCGACGCCATCAGCGAGACCTGGTACGCCTGCGATGTGGTCATCAATGGCGTTACCTATTCCAACGTGGGCATCCGCTGCAAGGGGAACACCAGCCTCTCTCAGGTCTACAGCAGCGACAGCGACCGCTACAGCCTGAAGCTGGAATTTGACCGCTATATCTCCGGCCAGACCTGCGACGGCCTGGATAAGCTGGTGCTCAACAACAATATGGCCGATGCTACCTATTTAAAAGAGTATCTGGTCTACGACATGTTTGAATATTTAGGTGCCGATGCCTCGCTGTGCACCTTCGCGGATGTGTCCGTCAATGGGGAGACCTGGGGGCTCTACCTGGCCCTGGAGGCAGTGGAGGAGAGCTTTGTCCAGCGCAATTACGGCGCCCAATACGGCAACCTCTATAAGCCGGACAGCATGAATATGGGCGGCGCTGGCGGAATGGAGGACTTCGACATGGAGGACTTTTCGGAGCGCTTCCAGGAGGAATGGGGCGGCTTTGAGCAGGGGCAGGCCCCGGAGCGCGTGGAAGAGGAGTCCGCTGAAGAGTCCGCGCCGGAGGAGAGCGTCTCCCCGGAAGCCTCCGGGGAATCAGAGGAGGCAGAGCCTGTCCCCGCCCCGGCGGGGGAGGCTACGCCGGAAGCTATGCCCGAAGGAGAAACGGAAGATTTTTCTCAGGCGCCGGATGCTATGGCTGGCATGCCGGGGCTGTCCCAGGGCGAGGCGCCGGAGCTGCCTGAAGGGGAAATGCCGGAGCTGCCGGCGGGAGAAACGGCCGGCACGCCTGAGGCATCGGAGACGCCCTCTGACGAGGAAGCGGCGGACACCGGCGGGGATACTCCGACAGAGGAAGATGCTGCTGCGCCGGAGGCGGGTGCTGCCAGCGGCTTTGATGGCGGCCGTGGCGGCGGGCCGGACGGCGGAGGCGGCTTTAGCGCGGATACCAATGGCAGTGATTTAAACTATGTGGACGACAACCTGGACAGCTACAGCGCCATCTGGGACGGGAGCGTGTTTGGCACCGATACTGACAGCGACCACGAGCGGGTGGTGGAGGCCCTGAAGGAAATCTGCGCAGGGGGAAATTTGGAGGAATACTGTGACGTAGACGCTATTTTGCGCTATATGGCCGTCCAGACCTTTGTGGTCAACCTGGACAGCCTCACGGGAAACATGGCCCACAACTACTATCTCTATGAAGAGGACGGGGTGCTCTCCATCATCCCCTGGGACTACAACCTGGCCTTTGGGGGCTACACCTCCTCCAGCGCGGACGAGGTGGTGAACTTCCCCATTGACACCCCCTTTACCACCGGGCTGGAGGACAGGCAGTTCTTCGCCGCCTTTTTGGAAAACGAGGAATATCTGGCGCAGTACCACACATATCTGCGCATGCTGGCCCAGGAATATGTCCTGGGCGGGGAGTTCTCCCGGGTATACACCCAGATTCGGAGCCAAATCGACACCCTGGTGGAAAACGACCCCACTGCCTTCTACACCTATGATGAATATACAACAGGGGCGGACGCCCTCTACACCCTGATTACCCTCCGGGCGGAGTCCGTGCTGGGGCAACTGGCCGGGACCATCCCCAGCACCACCCAGGGGCAGCAGGCCGACTCCAGCGCCCTGATTGACGCCTCGGCAGTCAATCTGTCCGACCTGGGCTCCATGAGCGATATGATGGGCGGCATGGGCCAGGGAGGCGGTTTTGCCGGAGATGCCCCGGAAAATACCGGGGAAGCAGATACAGGCGGCGGCGAGGAGGGCCGGGCGGCCTTCGCCGGCGCCGCGGTGCCGGATATGGGCGGCGCTGCCCTGCGCACCCGGGGGGATTCGGGGCTGGACAGCAGCGGAGAAGCGCCTGTGCAGTCCGCTGCGGGAAACCAGACGGCGCTGTATGTCCTGGCGGGGTGCCTGGGCCTGGCCCTGGCGGCCATATTGGGGGCCAAGGCCTTCCACAGGCGGATGTAGAATGGACATCCTTTTTTGGAAAGCGGACAAAAGAACATTTTCCGCCCATAGGCGGATGGAGTGTTCCTACTTTTCTTTCAGCAGCGAAAGAAAAGTAGGCAAAAGAAACGCCGCAAGAGGGGGAACAGCGATAAAAGCTGTTCCCCCTCTTGACTCCCCCTCCAAATTTTTTACCTGGTTGCGGCCAAGCTGGGGGGATAATCTGATTTGTCTCCAGCGTCGATTTGCCGGGCCACAGGGCCCTGGGCTATGCTGAATCTTAGTAGGAGGTTCCGTACTAAGATTTTGCTTATACTAGGGCGGAAGCCTGTCACTGGTTGCTGGAGTGCTTTCCAATATTCTGCCATCGGCTCCGGCGCTGGTGACTGGGATTTGTGCGGAGGGATTCCAAAGGGGACCCGGCATTGGTAGCCGGGTCCCCTTTGGCCTGTTCTTTTGGGTACTTTTCTTGCAGGGGCAAGAAAAGTACCGCCTTCGTCCCCTCGCAAGGGAAAAACTTCTTTTGGTTACTTTTCTTTCGCTGGTGAAAGAAAAGTAACAGTACGCCCGTCTCATCTGTGGGCGGTGTTTCTTTAGGCTCTAGCTAAAAGACATCTTCCTCCACACTCTCCGGTGGCAATTCCAGGAGGGAGGGGTTGCGCAGGTAATATTTCAGGTACTTGAAAGCAGAGGAATAATAGTAGCCGTCACAAATTCGCTCGTCCATGACGACTTTGTAATCTACGTACTTGCGCTCCTCCGGCCGGCCGGAGCTGTCCAGCTCCACGGCCCGCCGCTTGACCCCGAAGGAGATAAACAGGGGGAGGTTGCCAAAGTTATACAGGTGATGATAAATAGGCGGTACGCCCAGGGAGCCCATATCGGTGATAATCATGGAGCCGTGGAAGGGGCTGGCGGCCAGCAGGGAAGCGGGCACCAGGCCGAAATAGTCCATCAGATTCAAAAACCAGACGGCAAATTTCAGCACCAGCCGGGGGAGACGGCCCAGGATTCGGGCCACCTGTTCGGTGTTGTTCTCCCCGTCGTCGGCTTTTACCGCGTCAATTTTCTCATTCATTTTCCGATATACGTCAAAAATCGTATCCGTGGCTTCAAAGGGAACTTTGATGGTGGTCTCTGTGGCGTCGCTGGAGAGGGAGCGCTTTACAGTCAGTACGACCTCCATACCATGGCGGGCGTAAATCCGCTGGCCGCTGACGAAGCGGTTCAGGGCCGGACGCATGGCTACGACGCGCACATAGGCGGCGATGAACAGGTGCAGGTAGCCCAGGCCCTTGTAGCCTTCGCTGCGCTTGGCCCGGAGCCAGCGGTCGGTCTCTGTAATCTCGATTTTATCGGCAAAATAGTTGCTGGAGTCGTTGCGGTCCTTCATAATGAAGGGGGTAAATTTATAAAAGGGGGCCAGGGTGCGCAGAAGCCGGCCATCCTTCCGGTCTCCAAACCGGCGCTTATATGAAATTTCAGCCATGGACAAAGTCCTCCCATATATACAATATAAAATAGCTATGCGCGCTCATGTACAAAGTAAGTTGTTCATAGTATATCCGGTAAATGGATTTGAGGCAAGACAAAAAATTCCAATACATTTAGAAAAAATTTTAAGTTTTTCTTATTTTTTTGGCGATATGATAAAAAAAGATTGATAGAATGCAAGTTTGAA
>CAZRNK010000130.1:0-6103 GCA_964601435.1 uncultured Oscillospiraceae bacterium
GGAAAGCCGGCGAACACCTTCTGGCGCAGTGTCGTGGCCGGTTTTGCCCAGCAGTCCCCAAGCATGGTGCGGATATTGCGGACGAGCTGGTCCGGGCTGGCATGAATAATCTGCCCCACGGCGGGATAGAGGTCGTGGGACTTGTTGTGGGAGCGGCTCTCATCCTCCAAGAGCAGCTCCAGGGCGACGGCGGCGGGCAAAAATCCCAGCAGCGCATGGCGCATGCCGAGCTGCTCCAAAAACAGGCTGACTGCTTTCCGGTCTGTCATGGGCTTCTCTCCTCTCAACTGGAAGAAAGTATACAGCGAATTTTTGCCATTGAAAAGATTTTGGACAAAAAAAGACATTTCTTGACACATTTTTTTGAAAAAACCCTGTGGAAACAGAAGCGACGGTTTTTTCCCGGGACTTGCCTGCCGGCGGCAGACTATGGTATACTAAGAAAAGTTAAGGAGGGATTGCGTGGAAAAGCATCAGTTTGACAACCTCCTTACCCCCGCCCGGGAGCGGCTGCTGGTCTGCCTGCTTCTGGCGGCGGGCTGTATCCTGCGGCTGGCGGCCCTGGCGGATGCGCCCCTGGGCCTGAACCAGGACGAGGCCAGCGCCGGCTATGAGGCCTATGCCCTCCTGGTTTCCGGCATGGACAGATGCGGAAATGTCTGGCCGGTGCTGTTGGAGTCCTGGGGCAGCGGGCAGAACATTTTATACACGCTCCTCACCATCCCCTTTGTGGCTGTGCTTGGGCTGAACGTAACGGCAGTGCGGCTGGTGGGCGCCCTGTTTGGCTGTGTTACCCTGGGCGTGTTCTGGCACCTAGCCAGAAAGCTGCGGGGGAAGGGATTTGGCCTTACCGCCCTGTTCCTGCTGGTAATCAATCCCTGGCATATTATGGCCAGCCGTTGGGCCCTGGAGTCCAACCTGCTGCCGGGGCTGCTGCTCATGGGCATCGACGCGGCGGTGTGTGCCCGGGAGCGGGACTTTTGCCTCATCGGCGCGGCCTGCGCCTTTGGCCTGGCGCTGTACGCCTATGGAACGGCCTTCTTTTTCCTGCCAATTTTTCTTGTCGGAGCGGCAATCCTTCTCCGGAAAGAATTGCGCCTGCGCAGTTTCCTCCCGGCGGCGGCCCTCTTTGTCCTCCTGGCGCTGCCCATTGCCCTCTGTCAGCTCCGGAACGCCCTGGGGCTGGAGGAGGCGGGCCATTTTCTGGGGCTGACGCTGCCGGCGCTGACGCAGTCCCGGCAGAGCGCCACCAGCATCTTTGGCGGCGGCGGGCTCTCGGCTCTCTGGGAGAATGTACAGAGCCTCTTGCGCATACTCTGGTATCAGTCGGACGGCCTTGTCTTTAACGCCCTGCCCCTGTCGAAGGGCGGGCTGTACTATTTCTTCGGCCTCCCCCTGGCGGCCCTGGGGCTGGGGCTCAGCCTGTGGAGAGGGCGGGAAAACCCGGGAGAGCGCCTGCTCCAGTTGTCGCTCCTGGCCGCTCTGGTCTCCGCCTGCTGCATCCAGGGGAACATCAACCGGCTGAATTTTCTCTGGCTGCCCCTCCTTTATTTCTGCGCGGTGGGGGCCTGGCAGCTCTGCGTCTGGCTCCGGGGGTGGAGCCTCATCCCGCTGGCAGGGGTGCTGGTGTGCTTTGGGCTCTTTTGCAGCAGCTACTGGACCACCCTGGGGGAGGACGGGAACGCCAATTTCTTTCCCGGATTGCTGGAGGCCATTTCCTATGTGGAGGAATTGGAGCCGGAGGACATCTACATCACAAATGCTGTAAACCAGCCCTATATCTTTGCCCTTTTTGCCACGGAGACGCCGCCGGAGGAATTTTTGGAGACGGTGGTGTACACCGACGCGGACGCCGCCTTTCGCCAGGTGGAGTCCTTTGGCCATTTCCGCTTTGGCCCGGTGGCGGAGGCGGAGGGGGAATACTGGATTCTCCACTGGTCCGAGGCGGGCGGCGCACAAGTGGTGGCCGCCTTTGGGGACTATGTGGTGTGCAGCGGTTAGCATGCTATGAAATCGGAAAGGAAAGATGGGAAAATACCATGTCAACACCTGAGAACTTACGGCTGGCAGTGCTGATTGATGCCGACAATGCCCCCCGGGACTGCCTTCGGGCGGCCATGGAGGAGATTGCGATTTACGGCACGCCTACCATCAAGCGAATTTACGGGGACTGGACCTCCCCATACATCGGAGGCTGGAAAGCCTCCCTGCTGGAAAACGCAGTGACGCCGATTCAGCAGTTCGGCTATACTACAGGGAAAAACTCCACAGACAGCGCCATGATTATCGATGCCATGGACATCCTCTATGCCGGGCGGACGGACGGCTTCGTGCTGGTGTCCAGCGACTCGGACTTCACCCGCCTGGCCATCCGGCTGCGGGAGGCGGGGATGTATGTCATCGGAATGGGGGAGAAAAAAACGCCGCCGGCCTTCATTGTGGCCTGTGACAAATTTATTTACATTGATGTGATTCGCAACAAGAATAAGAGCGCCAAAGCTGAGTCGTCCAAAAAGAGCACTGCAGCCCAGAGCAAGAAGCGCAAGGCAGAGCCCACGGTGAAGAAGGCAGCGGACGCAAAGGCCGCAGACAAGGCCCAGGAGAGCGGCGAGAAGAGCTCCGACAAGAAGGTCCCCGACGAGATTGTGGAGCTGATTGCCGATTCAGTGGCGGACCTGGCCGACGACGATGGATACACGGACTTGAGCAATTTGGGTAACCTGATTATCAAAAAACAGCCGGATTTCGACCCCCGGAATTTTGGATACTCCAAGCTGAGCACCCTACTCAAGCACCTGTCGCGGTTTGAGGTGGATGTGCGCATCACCGCCGACCCCCATGTGAAGCCCATTTATATTCGGGATTTGGATGCCTGATACGAGACCTTGCAATGAAGAATAAGATAGCGAAAAAACACCGGTTTCTCAAAGTGATGGCGGCGCTGATTCTGCTCTGCGCCGCCATCATTGCCGACAGCAACCTGCGCCTTACTGTGTCCCAGTATACTTCGGAGAGTGCGCGCCTGCCGGAGGCATTTGACGGTTTTCGGATTGTCCAGCTCTCCGACCTCCACGGCGCGGAGTTCGGCACAGACAACGCCCGGCTCATCCAGGCAGTTGCAGCAGAGGAGCCGGATTTGATTGCCCTGACCGGAGACTTTATTATGAGCGCGCAGGAGCTATCTGTGACGGAAACCCTGGTGCGCGCCCTCACAGAAATCGCCCCAACGTATTTTGTCAGCGGAAACCATGACTGGGCTTCCGGAGAAATCCAGGCCCTGGAAGAAATCCTGGAGCGCTGGGGCGTTACCTTCCTCCACAATGAATACCGGGTTCTGGAGCGGGACGGGCAGACAATGATTCTGGCGGGGGTGGAGGACCCCAACAGCTGGGCGGAGATGCTCCAGCCCGAGGGGCTGGTGGCCCAAATCCGGGCGGAATATCCAGACAGCTATGTGGTGCTCCTGGGCCACCGGAATTATTGGCTGGAGCGCTACCCGGACCTGGACGTGGACATCATTTTTTGCGGTCATGGCCACGGGGGTGTAGTCCGGCTTCCCCTGATAGGTGGGCTTTTCAGTACAGAGCACACCCTGCTCCCAGCCTATACCAAGGGGCTGTATGCAGGCAAGCGGTACGATATGGTGGTATCCGCAGGGCTGGGCAGCTCCGGGCCGGTGCCCCGGTTTTTGAATAATCCGCAGCTGGTCTCTGTGACCCTGACGCGGAGCACCGGAGCGGACTGAGCCGCGCGCATACGGCAATCAGAATAAGTAAGAGCGAGGGCCCTGGCCACAGCCGGGGCCCTTGTGGTTTACCTGGTTCGGTTTAAAAAACAGAGAAAAAGTTGTTCTACGCGCCCGGGCGCCTGCATAGAATGGTTGTATGCGGCGTATTTGGGAGGTGAAAGTTCTATGGATATTGACGACTTGATTTTTGGCGATGAAGTGCCCGGCAGCAGTGAGCGGTAGAGCGTTTTGCGCAAAATATACAGAATTGGGCCGATTCAGATTGACTTTCTTTGTGGAAATATGGTACAGTAAAAACAGCGAATGGTTACCCTGGCATTTGGTTTGCTCTTTGATAGCTTGACCCGGATACAGGCGATTATCAATTCGCTGTTTTTTTATCTAGATTTCCCCCGCCATAGCGCGGGGAGGCGGAAAGAGGAGATGAGACTGTGCCACCTGTTGTTGACCGGAAAAAATGTGTAAACTGCGGCACCTGCCTGGAGATTTGCCCGCTGGATGTGTTCCGCTGGAGCCCGCAGCGGGAGTTGGAGGTCCGTTATGGGGATGAGTGCTGGCATTGCCGCGCCTGCGTTATGGAATGTCCCCGGGGAGCGCTTACCATGCGCTATCCCCTCTCCCACATGATGCTCACCATGCCCGTCAGGGGGAAGGAGGGGGCAAAATGAAAGTCAATCCAGAGATTATTTCCTCCGATGTCCTGGTAATCGGCGGCGGGATTGGCGGTATGCAGGCCGCCATTGCTGCGGCGGAGGCCGGCGCCAGCGTTGTGGTGGCGGAGAAATCCAATACCCGCCATTCTGGCTCCGGCGCCACAGGCAATGACCATTTCTTCTGCTATATCCCGGAATACCACGGGGATGACTTTGATGTGATTTTGCAGGAGTGCGCAGAGACAATGCTGGGCCCCTACCAGGATGTAAATGTCTTTGCCGCCATGCTCAAGCGCACTTTTGAAGTTGTGCAGCGGTGGGATTCCTACGGCATCAACATGCGTCCGCACGGATACTGGAACTTTGAGGGGCATGCCATGCCGGGCCGCCGGCGCTACCACCTGAAGTACGATGGCTGGAACCAGAAGCCGGCTTTGACTGCGAAGGCCCAGTCCCTGGGGGTGCGGATTGTCAACAAGACGCCCATGAACGAGCTGCTCCTGGACGGCAGCGGCCGGGTCATCGGCGCGGTAGGTATCTGCATCCGGGAAGAAGAGCCGGAGCTTACAGTGTTCCAGGCCAAGGAAGTGATTCTGGCAACCGGAGCCGCGGCCCGGATGTATCCCCCGCACAATCCGGCGTATCTGTTTAATGTAGATATCTGCCCGGCCAATGCCGGGGCGGGGGACGCGCTGACTCTCCGGGCTGGAGGGAAACTGGTGAATCTGGATTTGCCCTATGTTCACTCCGGACTGAAAAATTTCATGCGCTGCGGCAAGGCCACCTGGATTGGGGTCTTGACCGACATCGAGGGCAAGCCGGTGGGCCCCTTTGTCACCAAGCCCACCCGGGAGCTGGGGGATGTGACGGCGGACATCTGGCAGAGCGTGTTCAGCGAGCGGATGGCCTCCGGCGTGGGTCCCACCTATATGAATTGCAGCGAGACTTCGGAAGAGGACATGGCCTATATGCGCAAGTGCTTTGTCTCCGAAGGGGACACCTCCATCAACGATTACATAGACCAGCGGGGGATTGATTTGCGCCGGGAGATGGTGGAGTTTGACACCTACACCCCCCATGTCCAGGGCATTGAGATTGACTCCAACGCCCACACCAGCGTCCCTGGGCTCTACGCGGTGGGAGACTGTACAGCCAATGTGGCAAACGGCATTCACTCAGCGGCTACGCTGGGCCAGATGGCCGGGGAACATGCCGCCGCGGCGGCGAAGGACACCGCCTTTGGAGAGGTGGCCAATCATCCGGTCATTGCGGAGCGGGCAGCCCTCTGCGAGGCGCTGATGACCCGGGAAAACGGCGCCAGCTGGCGGGAGGCCAATTCCATGCTGGAGCAGATTATGGGGCAGTACGCCAGCTATAAGGTCCGCTCGGGCACGCTGCTCCAGGCGGGGTACAAGTATGTCAGCGACTTGAAGCGCTTCGCCCTGGCGGAGCTCGCGGCGGCCAATTCCCATGAGCTGATGCGCTGCCTGGAGGTGCTGGACATGCTGGACGTTGCCCAGGCAGTCTTTGTGGCCACGGAGAACCGGAAAGAAACCCGGGGCCCCTTCCACCGGCGCACAGACTATACATTCACCAACCCGCTGCTGAACAACAAGTTCCAGACCATCCGGAAGGTGGGAGACAGCTTCGAGACCAATTTCCGCAACAAAAATGATATTTAGGTTTTCTGCATGACGGAAAA
>CAZRNK010000131.1:0-1455 GCA_964601435.1 uncultured Oscillospiraceae bacterium
CCAGCAAAATCGGCTGGTCCAGCGCCATGCTGACGCACTGCCACAGCAGCAGCCAGAGCACCACCGCCCAGAGCCGGATTTTCCTTCCTTCCCGCTTCATGGCGCGCCGGCCTTACCGGCTGTAGTAGAAGTCGTCTCCGGGCAGGGCGCCCCCTACGGACTGGGGATTCTGCTCCAGCAGCACAGCCAGATAGCCGGAGAGCTTCTCTTTCATCTCCGCGCCTTCAATGAAGGTTATATTGCATGCGGGCAGCGCTTTCTCCGCCACCTCGGCAGTGACAATGTCGTACTGGCCCACCAGCGCCGCCGCCTCCTGAGTATTGGCGTTCACAAAGTCCACAGACGCCTTGTAGTGGTCCAGGAAAGCGGACACTGCCTCAGGATGGGCCTGGGCAAACTCAGTGCGCACCACCACTACGCCGGTAAGCAGGGCCGAAGGGGCCTCGCTGTCGGCCTGGAGGGCATCCCACTCTTCCGTCAAATCCAGGGCCACCCGGATGTTCTCGCTCTGGGTTTGGGCAGTGGTGACAAAGGGCTGAGGCAGCATGGCGATGGCGTCCTCGTCCGCCAGGAGGGAGGTAAGGCATTCGGTGTGCTCACTCTTCCACTCAATGGTCACATCCGTCTCGGGGTCAATGCCGTTGGCGCTGAGAATATAGTTCAGGGCATATTCCGGCGTTGCCCCTTTCCCGCTGGCATAGATGGTCTTGCCCCGCAGGTCTTCCACAGAGCTGACACTGTCCCCCTGCTCCACGATATAGAGCACGCCCAGGGTGTTAATTGCCAGCACCTGAACGGCCCCGTCCATGTTGTTATAGAGCACAGAGGCCAGATTCGCCGGCACAGCGGCAATGTCCACCTCGCCCTGGGCCAGGGCCGGGGTCACCTCGTCGGTAGAAGCTACGATGGAGAAATGATACTGGTTGTCCGTAATGGCGCCGGTATCCACCTCATTCATAAACTGAACCATGCCCATGGCCGTAGGCCCCTTCAGGGCCATAATATTCATCTCCACACCTTCTGCCGCCGGGGCTTCTGTCTCCGTTGCTGCGGTCTCCTCCGGCGCCTGGGTGGGTTCTGCCGTAGGCACCGCAGTCGGCTCGCTCGTTGCCGCCGGGGTCGCCGTAGGCTCCGCGGCAGTGGAGCAGCCGGCGGCCAGGGCCAGGAGCAGCGCCGCCATCAAAACAATTGCAAGTGCTTTTTTCATATCCATACAATCCTTTCTGCCTACAAAGGCGGGAAAGCTCTGAAGAAAAAGGCGGAGGCAGCCTTCCGGCCGCCTCCGCCTTTTTGCAGCTTTGCCCGCGCCGTCTTTGTCGGTCTACCAGGCAATTATATCACACGGGCCATTTTCTCACAATAGCCAGCACATATTTTTTACCACAGGTTCCCCTGTGCATCAAAGGGCATAGGCTCTGCCGGCCCCTCCTGCTCCATATACGGGCTGGCCTCCAC
>CAZRNK010000131.1:1555-6049 GCA_964601435.1 uncultured Oscillospiraceae bacterium
ATGGCCAGTGCAAAGAGAATATTGGCCTTCTCCAGAATCAGGCTGCCAAAGAGCTCCACCAAATGGGCCATCTCGCCGAAGCCGGACTCGTGGCAGGACTCCGCCCCCGCCTGTTTCCCCAGCCCAATGGTCATCATCTTCATAATGCCGCTCTCATAAGGGCCGCGGAACGCCGTATGGGGTTTCACCCGGTTTACCACAATGATGCCGTCAGCCTCAAAGGCGTTCTTGTCGATGCGGACATGATGCCCCTCGCTGGTATCGCCGATGTGCACCGTCTCCATGGAAGAGAGGATGGGGCAGCCGAGATATTCCTCCGTGATGCCATAGGAGTGGAGCACCTCCAGCTGTCCCTCCGCCGTGGCGCCGCCGTGGCTGCCCATGGCCGGCACAACAAAGGGGCTGGCCCCACACGAGCGGACAAAGTCTGCAACGCATTTGGTAATCAACGCAATATTGGCAATGCCGCGGCTCCCCGCCGTAATGGCTACGCGCATCCCCGGCTGAATCTTCTCCCTGTAATAGGGAGCGGCAAAAGCCTGGCGTATCGTCTCCGGGATGTCCTCGGCGGCAATCCGGGGCCGGTCAAAAATCTGCCGGACCGGGGCCATTTTGGGAATCGGGGTATTGGCACAGAGCTGAGAAACAACGCCCATACATAGAGCTCCTCTCTATTTTGATTTTCAGTTGTAATACAGTGAACAGTTCTCTTGCATTATACTACGCCCCCAGGCAGGTGTCAATCTGCGGGTAAAGAAAATTTTTCCTCGAAATTTCAATGGTTTTTTTGATTTCTCCCTGCATAGTGGATTGACTTTTTCACGGGCAGCCTGTATAGTAGTATTACAACTTACATAGAGAAAGATGGGATGCAAGCTATGCCCTTGGAAAGCATCAAAAAACAGAATGTGGGAGACATGGTCTTTGAGCAGCTCTTTTCCTCCATCTCCTCCGGAGAGTGGAAGGCCGGCGACCGAATCCCCTCAGAAAATGAATTAACCAAGATTTTAAATGTCAGCCGCGTCAGCGTCCGCAGCGCCCTCCAGCGCCTCTCCAGCCTGGGCATCATCGAGACGCGCCGGGGCGAGGGCTCCTTTGTCTGCGAACTCAGCGCCACACAGCACCTCAACTCCATGATTCCGGTCCTGGCCCTCTCCGTAACGGACCGGCGGCACATGTTTGAGTTCCGAAAAATGGTGGAAGTGGAGAGCGCCGCTCTCGCCGCCCTCCGGGCCACGCCGGAGCAAATCCGCCGTCTGGAGGAAGCCAACCGACTTATGGCGGAAGCCCGGGAAGAAGAGACCGCCGCCAAAATGGACCTGGAATTTCACCGTCTCCTGGCCGAAGCCACCCAAAACCCCATTATCCTCCGGGTGTTCGACATCCTGCGGGATTTTTACTTGCAGCTCTTCCACACCAACATTTCCATTATGGGCGTCTCCGGCACCAAGCAGCACCAGAAAATCATCGGCGCTGTGCAGGCGCGTGACGGCGCCGCCGCCCGCGCCCTTATGGAGGAACATCTCCTCTCCTCCATAAGAGAGACAGGTTTGGAGGAGGCAGAGGAGGCAAAATGAAAATCGTCATTGCCATTGACTCCTTCAAGGGGAGCATCTCCTCCCTGGATGCCGCCGCCGCCCTGGAAAAAGGGTTCCGGCAGGTACTGCCGGAGGCGGAAATCCTCGCCCTGCCCATCGCGGACGGGGGCGAGGGCACCATGGAAGCCCTTCTTTACAGTGTGGGCGGGGAGATGCGCACAGAAACCGTAACCGGCCCGCTGGGCACGCCGGTAGAGGCCTCCTGGGCCGCCCTGAAAAACGGCACAGCGGTCATTGAGATGGCCGCCGCCTCCGGCCTCCCCCTGGTTCCGGAGGGACAGCGCAACCCCTGCAAAACCACCACCTATGGCACCGGGGAGCTGCTCCGCGTCGCCCTCGACGCTGGCTACCGCCGGTTTGTCATCGGCATCGGCGGCTCCGCCACCAATGACGGCGGCGCGGGGCTGGCCCGGGCCCTGGGGGTCTCCTTCCGGGATGCCGCCGGCCGGGAACTGCCCGAGGGTGGCCTGGCCCTGCAGAATCTGGCCGAAATTGACTGCAGCGGGCTGGACAGCCGCCTGCAGGAGAGCCAGGTACTGGTGGCCTGCGACGTGACCAATCCCCTTCTGGGCCCGGACGGCGCCTCTGCTGTCTATGGCCCGCAAAAAGGCGCCACGCCGGAAATGGTATCCGCCCTGGATGCCGCCCTGGCCCGGTATGCTGACTGCCTGAAAACGCAGTGCGGCAAGGATGTGGCCGCTATCCCGGGTGCCGGGGCGGCCGGTGGGCTGGGCGCCGGCCTCCTGGCCTTCTGCGGGGCGGAGATGCGCTCGGGGATTGGGCTGGTCCTGGAGCTCTCCGGCCTCTCCGAAAAGCTTACCGGGGCCACGCTGGCCATAACCGGCGAAGGGAGGATGGACGCCTCCTCTGCCTACGGGAAGGCCCCGGTGGGCGTCGCCGCCCTGGCCATGGCCCAGGGCGTCCCCGTCGTCGCCTTCACCGGATGCCTGGGCCCCGGATATGAATCTCTCTATGAAAAGGGCATTGGCGCCATTCTCCCCATCGCAGACGGACCCATGACCGTGGAAGCGTCTATGGCCAACGCCGCCGAGCTCCTCACCGGCGCCGCCGCCCGGGCAGCCCGGCTTTTGACACGGCTGTAAGACAAACATATATCCGCCCAGTTCTCTGCCAGGGGGCAGAGAACTGGGCATTTTTTCTGCTCCCTGCGGCGAAAAAGCCGGGGATACGCCAACTGTCCTTTTCTTAAGAAAAATTTAATTTCCCTGCTAAATCGATTTACTTTCTATTTTCTAACAAAAATGCCCTTCCCTATTCCCGCCGGATGTGGTACAATGCCTGCTGACAGGTTTCCACACCCTGTCCAAGCGCGGCGCTCTGCCGCGTTCGTTCAGCAAAAGCCGCTTTTGCTGTTCTCTAAACAAAAAATGGAGGAATTGAATATGCAGCACATTACCACCCGACAACTGGCCCTGGCCGCCGTAACAGCGGCCCTTTATACTGTTCTCAGTTATTTTGCCAATATCTTTGGCCTGGCTTTTGGGACAATTCAGTGCCGGTTTTCCGAGGCGCTCTGCGTCCTCCCCTTCTTCTTCCCCGGCACCACCTGGGGCCTGTTTATCGGGTGCCTGCTCACAAACCTGATTAGCGCCTATGGCCCCATCGACATTGTCTTTGGCAGCCTGGCCACACTGCTGGCCGCCCTCGCTACGTCTCATGTCAAACACCGGGCCCTGGCGCCCCTGCCGCCTGTCATTTTCAATGGCGTCATTGTCGGCGCCGTCATCGCCTACAGTGAGGTGGGGGCCACCGCCGCCTTCTGGCCGGCCTATGCCTATAACGCCTTGACGCTGGCGGTGGGCGAGCTGCTGGCCTGCTATGTCCTGGGCTCCATCCTGCTGGCTGTTTTGCCCCGAATCCCTTTTTTCCGCGCCATGATTCCGGCGGGGCGCCTCGGGTACGCGCAGGCATAAAATCTCTCCCGCTCTAGGAGGTAGTTCATGAAAGTCCGCAAAGCCATTATCCCCGCCGCCGGGCTGGGCACCCGGATGCTGCCCAACACCAAGAGCATCCCCAAGGAGATGCTGCCCCTGGTGGACAAGCCGGTTATTCAGTATATTGTGGAAGAGGCCGTCGCCGCCGGGATTGAGCAAATCCTGATTATTACCAACCGGGGCAAGGCCTCCATGGAGGACTATTTCGACTATGCCCCCGACCTGGAGGAGCGGCTCCTCCGGGACGGGAAAGAAGCCGCTGCGGCGGAAATCCGCCGGGTCGCCGACATGGCGGATGTCTATTACGTCCGCCAGAAGGAAACCAAGGGCCTGGGCCACGCAGTCTGGCGGGCCCGGAGCTTTGTGGAAAATGAGCCCTTTGCCGTACTGCTGGGGGATGACATTATGCTCTCGGAAAAGCCTGTATTAAAGCAGCTTGTGGAGGCCGCAGAAAAATACGGGTGCAGCGCCGTTGCCGCCCGGGAGGTAGACGACGCACATATTGTGAAGTACTCTTCCCTGAAAATTTCGCCCCTGGAGGAGCGCATCTACCGCATCCACGACATGAATGAAAAACCTACCCTGGAAGAAAAGCTCTCCAATTACGCCATTTTGGGCCGCTATGTGCTCACCAGCTCAATTTTCGATATTTTGGAGAATACGCCTCCGGGGCGGAACAATGAGATTCAGCTCACCGACGGTATGCGCACCCTCTGTCATCAGGAGATGATGACCGCCGTGGACTTTGAAGGACGGCGCTACGATACCGGCAACCTCCGGGGCTATCTGGAGGCCACCATTGACTTTGCCCTGCGCAACCAGGAGGTGGGCGGCTGGCTGCGGGACTTCATCGTGGAGAAGGCCGGCCAGTTTACCCAGCACTGAAAAAACAGGCGGCGCATCTTCTTTTTTCAAAGGAAATGCGCCGTCTGCAAAAAAAG
>CAZRNK010000132.1:0-6042 GCA_964601435.1 uncultured Oscillospiraceae bacterium
CTGACCTTTGACTTTGGCAGCGCCGTCTGGGAAAAGAAGGGGGCATTCGGCTGTGTGAAGGCCACGGCCTTTGTGCCCCTGGACACGGACTGCCGGGTTTTGATTCTGGAATATGCCGGGGAGGCGGGGGCCTGCCTGGACTGGTGCGCCCGGCTGCGCATGGGGCCCGGCGCGGGCGATGCTGCGGCGGTGGTAACCCAGGTGCGCGACGGGGTGTTTTCGGCCCGGAGCCAGCGCTTTCCCTGGCGGGACCGGCCCTTCCTGGCGCTGTCGGGCGTGCCGGTGCTGGGGTATACCTGTGATTGGGCGGCCTTCCTCCGGGGGGATTTCGACAGATTTTCCGGCGCGGGGGCGGAGCCCTGCTTTGCCCTGCGCCTTCCGGCGCTGAAAACGGCGGTGCTGGTCTGCGGCTGCGGCGAAGCGGAAAAACTCCGGGCCCTGACGGCGCCGGAGCGGGCCTTTGCCGCGCTGGAGGCCACCCGCGCCTTCTGGCGCGGGAAGCTGCTCCGGCTGGAGGTCGAGACGCCGGACGTTGCCCTCAACCATATGATAAACGGCTGGGCGGCCTATGCCGCCTGGGCCTGCCGGCTGTGGGGCCGCACCAGCCTCTACCAGAGCGGCGGGGCCTATGGGTTCCGGGACCAGCTCCAAGACGCGGTCAATTTGCTCCTGCTGGAGCCGGAGCTGTGCCGGGCGCAGATTGCCGCGGCCTGTACCCATCAGTTTGAAGAGGGGGATGTGCTCCACTGGTGGCACGCCCTCCCCGATGGGGACAAGGGGGTACGCACCCGGTGCAGCGACGATTTACTCTGGCTCCCCTGGGCCATCTGCGAGTATGTGGAGAAAACCGGGGACCGGGCCTTTTTCTATGAAGTTTATCCGTACCTGAGCGCCCCGCCCCTGGCCCCGGAAGAGGAAGAGCGCTACTTCGCGCCCCAGGTCTCTCAAAAGGAGGACACAGTGCTGGACCACGGCTGCACCGCCCTGGATGCTGTGCTGGAGCGGGGAACAGGCCCCCACGGCCTGCTGCACTTTGGCAGCGGGGACTGGAATGATGGCATGGATGCCGTCCGGGGGGAGAGCGTATGGCTCACCTGGTTTTTCGCCTGGACAGCCAGGCGGTATGCCCGGCTGCTGGAGACGCTGTCCAAAAATGAGGGGGATACCCCGGCCGAGCGCACCCGCCGGGCGGAGCAGGCGGTGCGCTACCGCAGCGCGGCCCACCAGTTGGGCAAGGCCGCCGACAGCGCCTGGGACGGGGCCTGGTACCTCCGGGGCTATTTTGCGGACGGTACGCCCCTGGGCGGCCATGAGGGAGAGGCATGTCAGGTGGACGCCATTGCCCAGAGCTTTGCACAGCTGTGCCCGGAGGCCGCTGCGGAGCGGGTGGAGAGCGCCCTGCAGCGCGCCCTGGAGCGGCTCTTTGACAGGGAAAACCAGGTGATAAAGCTCTTTGACCCGCCCTTTGCAGAGGGGCAGTCCGGGCCAAGCCCGGGATATATCCGCAGCTATGGCCCCGGCTTCCGGGAAAACGGCGGACAGTATACCCATGGGGCCATCTGGCTGGCCATGGCCTGCCTGCGCCGGGGATGGACGGAGGAGGGCTATGCCCTGATTCGGGCCCTGCTGCCGGAGAACCATCCCATAGAAACCTACAAGGCAGAGCCCTTTGTCCCTGCGGCAGATGTCTATGCCAACCCGGACCACTACGGCGAGGCCGGCTGGAGCTGGTATACCGGCTCGGCGGGCTGGCTCTACCGGGTGGTGACGGAGGACTTGCTGGGTCTCTCCCTCCGGGATGGACGGCTTACCTGTCGGCCCAGACTGCCGGAGGGGTGGCCGGGCTTTATCCTCCGCTGGCGCGACAGCGCCGGCGCAGAGCATGTTTTGGAGGCGGGGAGCGGCGGCCTGACAGTGGACGGGAAACCCGACAGCGGCGATGGACTGCCCCTGTAAGGCCGAAGCGTGCCCTGTAATAAGAAAAACGTAATAAAAAATTCATTTTTTCTGGGAGAAATATGTGGTACAATATCTGCAAAGTGGATATGATGGATGTATTTTTGCCCTTGCCCCGGGCATGTCCCGGTCCCTCCGGGGCTGCCCGAGGGGCGGCAATCTTCGGGAAAATTGTGCAGAGAAAGGAATGGTCCCTATGATGGATGCCCACCGGCAGGAGCTCATGCCGGGTGTTTTTCTCACGTGCCTGCAGACCCATAAATTCAAGACAGCCTGCCTCAGCGTCAATCTCCTGACCCAGCTCCGGCGGGAGAGCGCCCCGGCCTATGCGCTGATTCCGGCGGTGCTGCGCCGGGGGACGGCGGCCTATCCGGATACCGAGCGTCTGGCGGAAAAGCTCGACAGCCTTTACGGCGCCAGCATTGAGCCCATTGTGCGCAAGCGGGGGGAAATCCAGGCTGTGGGGCTTTACGCCAGCTTTGTGGACGACGCCTTCCTCCCGGAGCGGGAGGCCATCCTGGGGGAAATTGCCGCCCTGCTGGGGGAAATTCTCCTCCGGCCCAATACCCGGGGCGGGCTCCTGCTGCCCCAGTATGTGGACAGCGAAAAGGAAAAGCTCCTGGAGCAAATCCGGGGCCGCATCAATGAAAAGCGCACCTACAGCGTCACCCGGCTGCTGGAGCTGATGTGCTTTGCGGAAGACTATGCCGTCCCCGCTTACGGCTTTGAGGCGGAGGCGGAGGGCATCAATTACCAGAAGCTCTCCCGGCTCTACAAGACCCTCCTGGCCACGGCGCCCATTGAAATCTTTTACTGCGGCAGCGCCGGAATCGAGCGGGTAAAGGAAGTGCTCTTCAGTGCCCTTTCCGCCCTCCCCCGGGGGGAGATTGACGACAACATCGGCACCGACATCCGGCTGAATGCCCTGGAGGACGCTCCCCGGGTGTTCACCGAGGTGATGGACGTTACCCAGGGCAAGCTCTCGGTGGGCTTCCGCCTGGGGGACGCCATGGAGGAGCCGGACACCGCCGCACTGCAGGTTTTCAACAGTGTCTATGGCGGGGCCGTGACCAGCAAGCTCTTTGTCAATGTCCGGGAAAAGCTGAGCCTGTGCTATTATGCCAGCTCTGCCATTGACGTGAACAAGGGCATTCTGCTGGTGAGTTCGGGCATTGAATTTGACAAATATGACGCCGCCCTGGGGGAAATCCTGGCCCAGCTGGAGGCCATCCGCCGGGGAGAGATTACCCAGGAGGAACTGGAGAGCGCCAAGCGCGCCCTGGCCAGTTCCCTGCGCTCCACGGTGGACAGCCCTGCCGCCCTGGAGGCCTATTACCTGGATGCCAACCTGTTTGGTCCGGACTGCACGCCGGAGGAGATGGCCGGCCTTATCGAGCTGGTGGAGGCGTCCCAGGTGCGCGCCATCGCCCAGGGCGTTGAGTGCGACGCCATTTATTTCCTGCGCGGGCCCGAAGCCGGGGAGGAGGACGAATAGTATGGAAAAACATGAATTTGCCGCCCTGGGGGAGACCCTGTACACGGAGAAGCTCCCCAATGGGCTGACCATTGCCCTGATTCCCAAGGCGGGTTTTCACAAGACCTGCGCCATGTTTGCCACCAACTACGGCGGTGCGGACCGGCGCTTCCGGCTGGGGGGCAGGTGGATTGACACCCCCGCCGGCGTGGCGCACTTTTTGGAGCACAAGATGTTTGACATGCCAGACGGGCGCAACGTCCTGGGCGTCCTCTCCGCCAATGGGGCCAGCCCCAACGCCTTTACCAGCGCGTCCATGACGGCCTATCATTTCCAGTCCACCACGCTGTTTATGGAGAACCTGCGGATTTTGCTGGAATTTGTCTCTACGCCCTACTTCACCCCCGAGAGCGCGGCCAAGGAGCAGGGGATTATCGGGCAGGAAATCCGCATGGTGGAGGACAGCCCCGGCTCGGTGGTGTACTACAACCTGCTCAAGTGCCTGTATGCCCACAACTTCGTGCGCGACAGCGTGGCCGGGACGGTGGAGAGCATTGCGGAAATTGATGCCGATACCCTCTATAACTGCCACAAGGTATTTTATAACCCCTCCAACATGTTCCTGTGCGCGGTGGGTGAGCTGGAGCCGGAGCGGGTAATCGCCCTGGCCCGGGAGATGCTCCCCCCGGAGCCGGGAGAGGTGCCGGCGCGGGACTATGGCCCGGAGGAGGCCGGGGCCGTGGCCGCGCCCCGGATGGCGGTGGAAATGGCGGTGTCTGCGCCCCAGTTTCTGCTGGGCGCCCGCTTTGACAGCGCGCCGGCGGGGCCAGCGCGCCTGCGCCAGAGCCTGACGGCGGCCCTGGCGGCAGAGTATCTGCTGGGGACGGCCTCGCCGTTTTACAACCAGCTCTACAAGGAGGGGCTTTTGAACCGCAGTTTCAGCGCCGGGGTGGACTATGCCGCCGGCGGCGCCGTCCTGGTGGCTGGGGGCGAGAGCCGGGAGCCGGAGGCAGTCCTTGCCGCCCTGGAGAAGGCGGTGGCGGAGGTGAAGGCAGCGGGCGTGGATGCAGTGCGCTTCCAGCGCGTCAAGCGGGCTTTTTACGGCGGACAGCTCCGGGCACTTGACCGTTTCTTCGATATGTGTTATACCATGACAGAGGACCACTTTGGCGGCTTCGATACGCTGGAACGGTTTGCGGCCCTGGAGGCCATCGGCCCGGAGGCGGTGGCGGCCTTCCTGACAGACACGCTGGCGCCGGAGCGTCTGGCCCTGTCGTGTGTCCTCCCAAAATCATAAGGCGCTGCTCCCCGCCGGGCTGCTTCGCTGGAAAGGACTGAATCTATGAGCAACGCCACCATAACCTTCCCCATGCTGGGGGACTGGTTTTCCTTCTCGGGCTCCAACAGCTTTACGATTTTTGGCTGGACCTTTTACTGGTATGGGGTCATCATTGCGGTTGGCTTCGTTCTGGCGGTGCTGTACTGCTGCCGCCGGGCCAAGGACTTTGGCATCAAGGTTGACGACATCCTGGATATGCTCCTGCTGGCTGTCCCCCTGGGGATTATCGGGGCCCGCGCCTACTATGTGATTTTCAACTTCTCCCTCTATGAGGACAACTGGCTGGACATCTTCAATATCCGGAAAGGCGGACTGGCTATCTACGGCGGCGTCATCGGCGCGGCCATCGCCGTTCTTATCATATGCAGGGTGAAGAAGATTTCCACCGGCGCCATGCTGGACACAGGCTGCTTTGGCCTGCTGATTGGACAGGCTGTCGGCCGCTGGGGCAACTTTATCAACCGGGAGGCATACGGTTCCACCACCGATGTATTCTGCCGCATGGGCCTGACCACGGCGGACGGCGTCACCATCTATGTCCACCCAACTTTCCTGTACGAATCGCTTTGGAATGTTGTCGGGTTTATTCTGCTCCATATCTATTCCAAAAAGGGAAAGCGGATGTTTGACGGCCAGCTCTTTCTTATGTATGTTGGCTGGTACGGCCTGGGCCGCTTCTTCATTGAGGGGCTCCGGGTGGACAGCCTGTACTTATTCGGCACCAGCCTGCGGGTGTCGCAGCTTCTGGCGGCGCTGTCTGTGCTGGCGGTTGTCATTATCCTCTTCATCGAAAAAGTGTTTGTCTACCATGACCCAGCGAAGCTCTGGGTGAACCGCCAGGCGGCCCTGGCCGCAGCGGCAGAAGCCTCCGGAGAGGACGGCAGCGCAGAGACGGAATCTGCCCCTGAAGAGGAGGCGGAGGAAGACACGGCGGAAGCGGTGGTTCACTCCACCATACTGGAGCCGGAGATTCCGGATGAAGAGATTGTGGATGCGCCCGTCGTGGAGCCCATTGAGGTGGTGCTCCACGACCAGGATGTCCCGGAGGCGGATACAGATGCATCCGGGGAGAAATCCGAAGAACCTATAGACAAATCCCCCTCCGCGTAATACAATAGACTAGGTGATTGCGGAGGAAAATAAAAGAGACAGATGCAGTATTGTTTATTTAAGGAGGCAAATTGAAAATGGCAGATTTTACGGAACTGAAGGACAAGGTGTTGACCACCATTGGCAGTATGGCCGGAAAGACCAAGGATTTCGCCGGCCAGGT
>CAZRNK010000133.1:0-6034 GCA_964601435.1 uncultured Oscillospiraceae bacterium
GGACTGAAAAAACACCCTGAGCCATCAGGGTGTTTTTTGTTATATGTTTTCTATTTTGCCCGGTATTTTAATTGTTGTCGGCAAAAGCGCACAGGACCGCCGCCCGGCCACGGCGATAACACTTCACGTAAGGGGCGTCCCGGCCGTCCGGTCCCAGGACCAGGTGGATGACCTCGTCCTCTTTTTCCCCGGCCAGGAAGGCTTCTACAGCGGCAATTTCGTCTCTGGCCAGCTCCGCCAGCCCTGTCAGGGGACAGGGTCCGTGGCAGGGGAGAATGGTTTTCACCTGGCTGTCCAGCCCCGCGAGCTTTTTCAGGCTGGCGATGAAGGTGCGGTGGTCCCTGTCCGGGCTGAACATGAAGATTTCCGCCTCGGAGACAGTGTCCCCGGAGAAGAGCACATTCCGCTCCTCGTAGAGGAGGGCGACGCTGCCGGGGGTGTGTCCGGGACAGGTGACGACCCGGAGCGTGGCCCCGCCCAAATCGAAAACCTGGCCGTCGGCCAGGGGCAGGTATTCGCCGGGGACATTGGGGCGGGTGGACAGGACGTGGGGCAAATCCCCGGGATGGATATACCGGGTTTTGATTAGGTGGTTTTTCCCTGTGTGGTCCCCGTCTGCGTGGGTATTGACCAGCGTGATGGGCAGGGTGGTGAGCTTTGGGAGCTGCCCCTCAAAGTCATAGTCCCCCATCCCGGTGTCCAGCAGCAGCGCAGCGCGGCTGCCGGTGACAAGAAAGCTGCGCACGCCCTCTTCCTCCAGGGCATAAACATTGTCAAAAAGCCTGCGTGGTTCGCCCATGATGACCCCTCCTTCAGAAATCCAATGGTAGTTTCTCTGCTGTTCCCTGCTAGTATACCATAATGTGGATAATCCGTCCATAGCCCCGCCCACACGGGCGGGCTGTTTTTTGGCGTAGGATGAAGGGACACAGGGTTTGTGCAAAAGTTCGTTTTTTTACACAAATAAATGTCTTAAACAAATTTTCAGGTGTTTGCTATTTACAAATTACACCGCTTATGTTATTATATTTTTGTCATATCATTGTCATATTTTTGACATATATGACACTGCGACAAAAAATTAACGAAAAGGAAGGATGAACAATGAAAAGAAAACTTCTTGCACTTTTCCTCTCCTGTATTCTGCTGATGATGCCCCTAGCTGCCTGCAGCAGCGGTGGCGGGGATGCCACGGAAGCTCCGGCTACTGGCACCCAGGCGCCGGCGGCCAACCCCGCTGAGGGCGGCGGCGAAGCCACCAACACCGCCACGCTGCCCATCGGTTTGCTGGTCCACCAGACGGGCTGGTTTGCCGGTGTGGATACCCCCAACTACAATGAGTTCAACGCCATGGTTGCCTATGTCAATGAGGATTTGGGCGGCTGGACGGTGGGTGACACCACCTATACCTTGGAGCCTATCTGTGTGGACGGTGCCTCGGACTACGCCACGCTGAACACTGCAGCGCTGTCTCTGGTGGATGCCGGCGTGGACTTTGTGGTGGAGACCAATGACTTCTGGGTCAATTCGGTTGCCAGCATCTTTGAGGAAGAGGGCATTATGCACGTCTCTGCTTACTGCGTGCTGGCCCCGGACTACATTGTGCCGGAGAACCCTCTGGCCTTCACCGGCTCCAACGGCACCGGCGGCGACTATGCCACAGCCTTCGCTGCGCTGGACAAGTACTATCCCGAGGTGGAGAGCGTCATCCTGGCCAACGATGACAACGGCCTGGACGAGACCATGCTGGGCCTGATGCAGCGCTATGCCGAACCCTATGGGATTGAGGTCAAGGGCATGGTCATCTATCCGGGCGACACCACGGACTACACCCCCTATGCCCAGCAGCTGGTTGACTCCGGCGCAGATGCCTTCCTGGGCAATGGTTCCCCTGACGCCTACGGCGCCCTGCTGCGGGCCGTCCGCTCTATGGGCAGCGACATGGTCTGCGCCTGTGCCCAGGGCAAGACGGCTACAACCCTGATGGAGTATGCCGGTGCGGACGCCTGCTACAACGCCTTTACCCTCGGTCCCTCCACCCGGGAGGAGGACCGCGCCCTGAATACGGACATTCTCAATGCCCTGGTGGATAAGGTGGCCGAGATGTACGGCGAGGAGAACGCCGCCACTTTCGACGGTGCGGCGGCCAACTGCCTGTACATCATCCTCCAGCTGATGCAGAAGACCGGTTCCATCGACCCGGAGGTAGTCGCTGCGGAGTGGGCCAAAGGCGGCACCATTGAGACCATCTACGGCACCGGCACGATTGGCGGCGAGGAGACCTATGGCGTGGCCAACCACGCAGTGGGCAGCCCCCGCTCCGTGTCCATCATCGATCCCGAGGCGGAGGGCGGATGGTACTTTGCCGAGTGGATTGAGACGCTGGTGCCCTAAAGCAGCACATATCCAATACCGGGGGCTTGCCTGCAGCTCCACAACGACGGCGGGAGGGCCTTTTCAGCTCTCCCGCCTTTCCCCTTTTCCGAATCCCTGAGAAGGAGTGATTTTTTTGCAAATCCTGGTCAATACCCTTGTCCTTGGGATTATGTACATCCTGGCCTCCCTGGGCTTTGCCTTCATCTTCAATATGCTGGGCACCATTAACCTGGCCCATGGCGCGCTGTACATGGTGGGGGCTTACCTGTGCTATTACCTGTGCGCAATGGCGGGGCTGGACAACTGGCTGGCCCTGGTGGTGGCGGCTGTTGTGCTGGCGGCTGTGGGACTGCTCCTGGAGCGGGTGATGTTCCGGCCCTTCCTGGCTGATTTTGACCGCATCGTCATGATTGGCGTCGCCCTGATGACCATCGGCCAGACCATTGCCAATATCCTCACCGGCAGCCAGGCCCTGGTCATTCCCGCCTACGCCACAGGCATCACCAATATTTTCAATGTGCCCATCAGCAACGAGCGGCTGCTCACCTTCGGCGTAGGGCTGGTGCTGCTGCTTATTACTCTCTTTATTGTCAACAGGACTGCCCTGGGGCGCCAGATGGAGGCGGTGGCCCAGGACCGGATGGGCGCAGCCCTCATGGGCATCAACATCAACCGGGTGTCGGCAGTTGTCTGCGCCATCGGCTGTGCCCTGGCCGCCGTGGCGGGCTGCTTCATGGGCGCCTACCAGGGCCTGAGCGCCAATATGGGCGACACTATGAACCTGCGTATTCTGATGCTGGTAATGCTGGCCGGCGCCGGCTCTATGAACGGCATCATCATTACCGGCACTGTTATGGGTTTTTTAGACTGTGTGTGCCCCCTCCTGTTCCAGGGAAATGCCGGCAGTGCTGTGCCCATTGCCATTATTGTCATCCTGCTGCTGATTAAGCCCAAAGGCTTCTTCGGTCATGAAATGTAAGGAGGTGCCGCAATGAAAACAAAAGGACTCAAGACGGCACTCCCGTTTCTCATCCTTCTGATAGCGTTTATCGGGCTGCCCCTGGGACTAAATTCTCGCTCGTGGATAAATTTGTTTATCACCATTGTCCTCAATATGGTCACGGCCGTCAGCCTGCGGGTTATCATCCTCTCCGGAAACCTCTCCTTCGCCCACGGTGCCTTTATGGGCGTGGGGGCGTACACTGCCGGTATGCTGGCGCTGTATCTGGACATGCCGCTGTGGGTGACCATTCCCGCCGGCGCAGTGCTGGCCGCCCTGGTAGGGGTTATTACCGGCTGGCCCTTTGCCCGGCTGAAGTCGGTATATTTCAGCATGGGCACCATGTTCATGGGCCAGGCTATTGTGCTGCTCATTTCCTCCTGGAGCCTGGCGGGGGGCGCGATTGGCCTGACGCGGATTCCCTCCCTGACCTCCGGCAGCCTGGGGGATTTGGCGGAGGCCATCGGCCTTACCAATCCCCAGATGAGCTATTTCCTCGTGCTGCTGCTGGCCATTGTCTCTGTAGCGGTGATGTACCGCTTTGAGCACTGCCGGATTGGGACGACCCTGCGGGCCCTGTCCCAGTCGGAGGACGTGGCCGCCTCCATTGGCGTCAATCCCCGGTTTTACCGCCTGCTGGCGGTGGGTACCGGCTGCTTCTTTGCCGGCATGATGGGCGCCTGCCAGGCCCATTACCTCACAACGCTGTCGTATAACAGCTATGCCATGAACCTGACGCTGTGGATTATCATGTACATGATGATTGGCGGCCAGGGCAGCATTCTGGGCCCCATGCTGGGTGCCATTATCATCACCGTCGTCAGCAACATCGCCAACCTGCTCACTGGTCTGAGCGGCAGCAGCTCCAGCGCGGGCTTTGTGGCCTTCAGCCGCTGGTTGGGGGAGAACTCCGCCTACACGCCCTTCATTACCGCGGCGGTGTTGCTCCTGGTGGCCTATCTGCTCCCCGGCGGTCTCTACAGCATTCCCCAGACCATCCGCAGAGCCAGGGAGAAGCGCGCTGAAAAGAAGCAAATCCGGGAAATGGTGAAAGGGGGCGGAAACTGATGCGACTGCTGGAGACTTCCGGCCTGACCAAGCGCTTTGGCGGACTGACAGTTATGTCCGATTTAGACTTTTATATTCAGGAAGGAGAAATCAAGGGCTTCCTGGGCCCCAACGGGGCGGGCAAGTCTACATTTTTCAACCTGATTACAGGCTGCATTATGCCCTCCTCCGGCCACATCATCTATGGCGGCAGGGACATCACCCGTGCCAAACCCCACCAGGTGGCCAAGATGGGGATTGGGCGCACCTTCCAGCTCAACCCGCTCTTTGGGGACTTCACTGTCTTTGAAAATGTCACCGCCGCTTATCATATGCGGCCCCACTCCACCATCGCCCAGGCCTTTTTCGATACCAGGACGTACCGGGAGAATGAGAACTATATTGCCTCTGCCGCAGACGAAATTTTGGAGTTTTTGGGCCTGAGCCATGTGCGCAATGAGCTGGCGAAAAATCTGCCCCACGGCTACCAGAAGATTCTGGGGGTGGCCCGGGCCCTGGCTACCAAGCCAAAGCTGTTGTTGCTGGATGAACCCCTGGGCGGCATGAACCCGGAGGAGATTGACTTTTCTATCAAAGCCATCGCCAATATGCGCGACAAGGGCATCACGGTCCTGGTGGTGGAGCACAATATGCAGATTCTGGATATCCTCGACAGCGTCACGGTTATCAGCTTCGGACAAAAGATTTTTGAGGGCACACCGGAGGGCATGCGGCAGGACCCCACCGTTATCGAGACGTATTTTGGAGGTGCCGTATGAGCAACATTCTGGAAATTCGGAATCTGAAGGTCATGTTCGGCAAATCCATCGCCATCCACGATGTGACCCTTCATGTGCCGGAGGGAGGCATCGTCACCCTCATTGGCTCCAACGGCGCCGGAAAGTCCACCACCCTCAATGCAACACTGGGCTTGGTACCAGTGACGGAGGGCACTATCACCTTCCAGGGGGAGGACATCACCCGTCTGCCCACTTCGGAGCGGGTACGCCGGGGACTGGTCCTGGCCCCGGAGGGGCGGCATCTGTTTCCCTATTTGTCGGTGTATAAGAACCTGATTCTGGGGGCCACCCAGCGCAAGGACAAAGCGGGCATCCAGGACGATTTGGAGTTTGTCTATGGGCTGTTTCCCATCCTGAAGGAGCGGCTCCGGCAGAAGGCGGGTACCCTCTCCGGCGGCCAGCAGCAGATGGTGGCCATCGCCCGGGGGATTATGGCCAACCCCAAACTGCTGTGCCTGGATGAGCCCTCCCTGGGCCTGGCCCCGGCGGTCATTGAGGACATTGGGGAGCGGGTGCGGGAGCTCAACCGGGCCCGGGGCACTAGCATTTTGCTGGTGGAGCAGAATGTCCACCTAGCCTTTGAGACCGCCAGCTATTGCTATACCCTCCAGGTGGGGGAGATGGTGGCCGAGGGGACGATTGAGGAAATCCGCAACAATGATATTGTGCGGAAGGCCTATTTCGGCGGATAAGAGCGCCCCTGCTTTTGCTGGAAAAGCAATGCAAAAGAGTTCTCCGCCTGCAGGCGGGACAGGGGTACTGTTACTTTTCTTTCTCCAGCGAAAGAAAAGTAACCAAAAGAAACGCCGCA
>CAZRNK010000134.1:0-6013 GCA_964601435.1 uncultured Oscillospiraceae bacterium
TCAGATGCCCAGCAATCTCAGACGCTGCTGCTCATTAATGCCGGGGACTATCCGGATTTGTGGACCACCCTGGAAACCTACTATGGTAGCGCAGACCAGCTGATTGCAGATGAAATCTGCATCGACCTCACGCCGTATCTGGATGAATGGGCGCCTGACTACATGGCCACAATCCGGTCGGGCGGATATGAGAAGGACATTATGAGCGATAATGGACAGTGTGTAGCCCTTTGTAATATTTCGGAGGGATATGCTACCAACGGTATGATGATTCGCCAGGACTGGCTGGATGATTTGGGGCTGGAAGTGCCCGTTGTGTATGACGACTATGAGGAAATCCTGGAGGCATTTAAAGTGGAAAAGGGGGCGGTGGAAGCCTTTGCGCTGGATGGGACCAGCGTGGGCGCCAGCGATGTCTTTAATGCAGGATTTGGTGTGCAGCTATACTCTCATCCCATCCAGGGCAGCGGTAATGACGGTTTCTATCAGGTGGACGGCGAGGTGAAGTTCGGCTACCTGGAGGATGGCTTTGTGGAGTTTATTACCCTGATGCACGACTGGTATGAAAAGGGCTATATTAGTCCGGACTACGTGGTGGAAAACGAGAATAATAGCAGCGATACCTATCTGGCGAAAATCACTACTGGGGAAATTGGCGTACTAACCAACGGGCGCAACAACCTTGAAATTATCAATGAAGCAGGTGTAGATTATGACGCCAATTTCAATATGGTGCCCATTGCCGCCCCAACAAAGACAGAAGGGGAGCAGCTCCATTTGGCCCCCTATCGCCAGTCCTCTCTTGTGAAAAACTTTTATGTGTCCACTACCTGTGACAATGTGGAGGCCGCTCTGCTGTGGCACAACTACTGGTTTACAGAGGAAGGGAACATGCTGTCGAATTATGGTGTTGAAGGGTTGACCTATACCATGGAAAATGGACAGCCTGTATTTACAGATTATATTCTGAATAATCCTGACGGGCTTACCATTAACCAGACCTCTTACATTTATCTGGGCTCCCTCGGCGTTGTGGATAACAGCCGGGAAAATCAGTGGTATTCCGACCTGGTTGTGGAGTCGGCCACTATTTGGGGCTCCAATATGGATAACGACTGGAAGATCCCCGGTGCGGTCAGTATGACCACAGAGGAATCAGATAATTACAACAAGCTTTTTGGCGATATTCAGACCTATATTTCCGAGACGCTGCCCAGGCTTGTAAACGGCGAGACGTCTCTGGACACGCTGGACGCATTTATGGCTCAGCTCCGGGATATGGGGATTGAGGAGTGCATAAATATCTGGCAGACTGCCCTGGACCGGTATAATGCTAGGTAGGTGCAATTGCATCTGTGATTTGCAGAGTTAGAAAAATAAAAGGCCGCATAGATTTTGCCCGGTTTAATTCGGGCAAAATCTATGTGCATAAGGAGGATAAATTCTTTGGAAGAGCAAACAATCCAGCAGCGCCTAGAGCAGCTTGAGCACACGCTTCAGGAGACGCAGAAGGCGCTTGAAACGGCCCTGCGGGGCGAGGATTACCGTCAGATTATGAACGCCATGGCGGGACATGCCCATTCCTACAGTACGCAGACCCAGGCAGACGACTTGGCGCGTTTCTGGGCAAAAGAGCGGGACGATATTGTCCTCTCCCACTGGGATTTGGCATTTTGCGGAAGACAAAGCGTGTATGACTACTATGTAACAAAAAACGAGCGCACAAAGGCAGCTGCCAGGGAGAAGCTCAAGACCTTTTATGGAAAGGATATCCCTGACGATGCCTGCGCAGGTTACCGGGTTATGGATATGCTTACCTCTCCATATATTGAAATTGCGGCGGACCGCAGGACTGCCCGAGGGGTATGGATGGTCTACTCTTTCCGATTCCGTCTGGACGGAGCGGGGGAGGGGGTTGCATCTGTAACGCTGCAAAAACTGGCCGGGGAATTTGTGCGGGAATCCGACGGCTGGAAGCTGTGGCACTGCCGGGATTATGGCAATGTATCCCTGGATGCGTCCATCACGCCCCCCTTTGCGCCCCCGCCTGGTCAGGCACCGCCCCCCGGGCCTTCTTATGAGCAGTCTCTGGCCATGGGCTGTAAAACGCTGCGCATCCAACAGCCGGCCCGAGAATTTTACCCATGGAACATCGTCCGGGATGAACCGGCTCTGCCGGAGAAGTATGATACGTGGGATGATTCAGACAGCTATATTGATGTACTGATGGACGGCTATACCAACTGGTAAGGAGGCCTTGCATGGAAAAAAGATATCCCCATCTCCTCTCTCCCTTCTTTCTCCGGGGGAAATTTGTAAAAAACAGGATGGCACTCTCCCGCTCCACACCCACTTTTGCCTTTGGCGCCCATGAGACGGATCCGCTGGAGGCCACTGTGACCTATTGCGGGACCGTGGCAGCCAATGGCCCCGCCATTGTAACCTGCAGCTGCCCTGTATGGCCGGCTACTCTCAATCCTGAAACGCCTGCGCCCCACATTCGGCCGGGGCCTGTGTCCGGCGGACAGGGAATTGCCAACCACGATACGGAAATCCTCTTTAATCGGATGGCGGAAGCTGTACATAACCATGGAGCTCTGGCGCTGATGTCTATGATGGACATTGAGCCGGGCGGCTGGGAACTTGATAAAATCCCCGAGGAATATCTGGACCAGTTGGTAGAGGACTTTGCCAGAATCGCAAAGATTTATCAGGATCTGGGCTTTGACGGCGGATGCTTTTATATGTCCTACCGCAGCTCCATATTGGCTCGCTCCCTCTCGCCTGTTCTAAACACGCGGAAGGACAAGTATGGGGAAAAGACTGCCCTGTCCCTGGCTGTTTTCCAGCGGGTGCGTCAGGTATGTGGCGACAGTTTTATCATTGAGGCTCAGGTCAGTGGCACCGAGCCCGAGGGTGGATTTACCATTGAGGATATGGTCGAATATGCGAAGGTTTGGGATGGCTGGGTGGACTTGCTGCAGGTGCGTGCTGTTGATGCCGAGACAGCCCACCCCGTAGGGTTTAACTCTGTTCCGGGCCAGTACATTACCCTGGCATATGCGGCGAAGATTAAGGCTGCCGTACAGACCATGCTGGTGGCGCCCATTGGCGGCTTTCAAGACCCGGCGGAGAATGAACGCTTTCTCGCAGAGGGAAAGGCGGACATGATTTACATGGCGCGCGCTTTTATCTGTGACCCGGATTACTATAAGAAAATTGTGGCCGGCCAGGGCGAGGAAATCGTACCATGCATCCGCTGCAATAAGTGTCATACGCGCTTTGGCGATCCGGATGCGGGCTGTTCAGTCAATCCGCTGTTTTATCTGGCTCTGGAGCCAAATTGGAAGAATACATATGAGGCGATTGACATTCCCAAAAAGGTTGCAGTTATCGGCGGCGGGCCGGCAGGGATGAAGGCAGCTTTAACTGCCGCCGAACGGGGGCATCAGGTTACGCTGTTTGAAAAGACGGAGCGATTGGGCGGGCAGCTGATTCACGCTGACTACGCCGCTTTCAAATGGCCGCTGCGCCGCTATAAGGACTATTTGATTCGGAAGCTGGGAGAGTCTGCCGTAGATGTCCGCCTGCGCACTGCTCCCACCCCGGCGGAGATAGAAGCTGAAGGATTTCAGGCTGTACTCTATGCTGCCGGCGCTGTGCCTAAAATACCGCCGGTGGACGGCAGCAGAGGACCGCATGTCTGGACACCTTTGAATGTGTACGGCCATGAAGGAGAACTGGGGCACCGCATCGTCGTCGTCGGCGGTTCGGAGACTGGCGTGGAAACGGCGGCCTATCTCTCTCAGTGTGGCCATCAGGTCACGGTCCTCACCAGGGGGAAACGGCTGGCCCATGATGCCCAGCCAGTGCATTACCGGGAGATGTTTGAGGCCTTCTGGGCCCAACTGAAGGATTTCGATTTTTTCACCGATGTGATAACCCAGTCAGTGGAAAACGGCTGCGTACAATTTACTGATGCTGACGGTGGCAGCCACAGCATTCAGGCGGACGATGTGGTGCTGTGTGGAGGAATGCAACCACTGAATCAGGATGCACTGGCATTTGCCGCCGTGTGCGATACGTTTCGTCTGGTGGGTGACTGCAATCGCATAGCCGATGTACGTGTGGCAACAAAGTCCGCCTATGTGGCGGCAATGCTGCTGTAACAACGCAAAGAAAGGAGATATGTATGACGCTGGATGAAAAATTGGATTTGGCATTGAAAGAGGCCCAGTGGGCGTCGGACTATGTTGACATTCTCAACCTGGTCGCTGCCCACCTGTATGCCTACCGGGCACAGAAGCAGGCCTATGAAATTGCCCATTTTTGGTCAAAACGGGAGGATATTGCTTATGCCAATGTAAAGGGGCGCCAGGCGGTTTTGGACTATTACTGCAACACCAATACCCGCATGCGGGCGGCTAAATTGGAGCTGGCCCACAAATTTCACCCCGAAATCAGTATCAGTGCGGAAAATGAAGGGGTAGGAGATTTGGTCGCCAAAGCAGCGACCACGCCCTTTGTCATCATTGCGGACGACCGTAAAACGGCCCAGGGCCTTTGGTTTGTACCCGGTATTTGCAGCGAGATTGGCCCCGATGGAAACATTAAGCCAACTTATTTTCAAGAAAAAAATGGATTTGACTTTATTTATGAGGATGGCCAGTGGAAGATTTGGCACATGAATATCTTTGTTGATTTTATGTCGCCACTTCCGGCCAATATCGCGAATCCTGAGAATTTCAATACACCTACGGTATCCTATGCTGAGGTGGGGTATACAGGGCCTCTGCCGGAGCCCACAGCGCCTTACAGCGCTACCCGGGTTGCCTGCTTTGACCCGCCTTTGCCGACGCCGTATTTCAGTTGGGATTCTGCCGAGCGGACGGAGGTAATTCGAAAATGACAAGGGAAGAAAAACTTGCAATCATAGATGCCTGCAGCGCCAGGGCAGAGGCACACAAAGCCGTGTGCGACCTGATTGCGCTGCATACTTTGTATCAGCGTGCTATCCAGCTGGAAAAGGAAATCCAGCAGCTCTGGTCCCGGCGGGATGACATCAGCTATTATGGCATTCAGGGCCGGGCGCAGGTTATTGACTATTACTGTACCTATGCTAAGCGTATTCGGGACAAAAAGCAGGCATATTTGGCAAGGGCCTGGCCAGATTTTACACCTGGCCCTGAGCAGGACGGGGCAGGGGATATGATTGCCCACAGTGCAACAACGCCCTATGTCACAATTGCCGGAGACGGAGGCACTGCCCAGGGAATCTGGTTTTGCATTGGCCTCTTTGTTGAACCTGGCGAGGACGGTATGCCCAAGCCCTTTTATGACCAGTACAAGCTGGCGGCCGACTTTATTTTTGAAGATGGGAATTGGAAGATTTGGCACATGGATTTTTATTTCGATTTCCAGACACCGCTGCCCCAGTCCCTCTTTGTTCAGGAGCAATATGCCGGGAGAACGGCAAAAATGTTTGATGAGGGAGAGACGCCAAAACCGGGAATGGGGCCGTCGCCAGAGGAGGAAGCGGATGCAGGCGCCCATTTTGAGCCGCCCTATTATCCAACTAAAGTCCCTGTTATACAGCCGCCCCTACCGGAACCGTATGGGATGTGGGACGAGTCCATGCGCTTTGCGCGCTGAAAGGAGGCAAGAAGATGGAAATATCTGCGTTAGAGAGCAGAATTGAGGCTGCGGCCCTGCGGGCCCATAAGGCCAACGCCTACAGGGAGATACAGAATGCCGCTGCAGGGCACCTGTATTCCTACCGAGCCCAGCAGCAGATCAATGAAATCAACACCTACTGGTGCCGTGAACGGGATGATATTATGTATTTCGGTGCAGTCGGCCGCGAAGAGGTCCTGGGATTCTATTGGTATGGCAATATGCGCATGCGTAATGAAAAGTTGAAAATTGTCCATCAATACCACCCAGAAATCCAAGTTTGCCCGGAGAATGACGGCATGGGCGACATGGTGGCCAAAACAGCCTGCATGCCCTATGT
>CAZRNK010000135.1:0-5971 GCA_964601435.1 uncultured Oscillospiraceae bacterium
CTTTCCAATCTTATGTAAACAAGGATACACCCTTTTTTCCCGTTTGTAAAGAGAATTCTTTGTAAACTTTCCATGAATTTCTCTCCTAATGCCCTCTATGGCGGGCTTTTTTCTTTTCCTGCCGCAGAGCAAACTGTCGCGCCTGTTCTGCTTCCCGCCGCTTTTTTCCTTCTGTTCGCTTTGTTGCCTTGTTTCTTTCCCGCTGCTGTTGGATAGCCTGCTGTGCCCAGGTCCCGGACACGGGATTTTTGTAGAGAAGTTTTCGGATTTCCCGCTGCTGCCGTTTGGGATTTCGATGCTCTGTGTGCCGCGTCCGTGTGTTTATGGCCTGCGTAAACTGGAGCTGAGACCAGTTTTTCTGTATCCAGCAATAAATTTCAGCATCTGTGGGCGGGGCGCCAAATACAGTCCTGCATACTTCATACGCGCTGCCTTCCCAGCGCTCGTACAGCCCTATCCAAAAGGGCGGCTCAAATAAAATGCGCAGGCTGGCTGTCCGGTTCATCCTTCGCTGTCCTTGTATGCGGCCTTGAAGCCGGCCAGCCAATCCTGCAATGCCCGATAGAGGAGAAGCTGCTGGTCAAAAATACTCCTGCCAACCAGCGGGATATCGGAAAATTCTTCTGCATACGCCGCGCAGGCCTGGGCGGAGGCATCCAAACTGGACTGAAGGCTGTTTAGGAGAGCCAGCCCTTCTGATTTGTCTACTTTGTTTAAATTTGTAATGACAACATTGAAGTCAAATTGCAGGGGAATGTGTTCAGCTGCACAGGCAGCCATTTGCTGGTGAAAATATGCCTTTCCCTGCTCAGTAACGGAGTAGACGGCCTTTTCTCCGAATCTGTCCCCCCGGACAAGGGTGCTCTCCAGGTAGCCTTGGCGCTGGAGCTGCAGTACCTTTTTATAGACTGAGGGAGTACTTATCTTTGTCCACCTGGACAAATGGTGATACGCGACATCTTTTTGAATCGCATAGGCACTCCGAGGCTCTTCCAAAACCATGCCGAGGATGACTAAATCAATAGAAGACATGGGGGTAATCACCCCTTTCTGCTTATTCTATCTTGTATAATACTATAAAGTATAGTAAAAGTCAAGATAGCGCTTTACCGTGAGAAATGGGAAAATTCACCCGAAGCTTTTCATATTTTGCACGAGATTTCTGAAAAAACACCCAACTTCTCTGGTGTTCTTGTTGCAGATTTCATTTAGGGATGGTATAATAGCGGATATTGGTGCAAGTGCGTAATTTATGTTATGCGCCCATTTCGGCCATGGGTAAGGTACGGTTTGCATACAATCAGCTACAAGGAAGTAGGAGGGAACACTGGGATGATTGAAGTATCCAGCCTGACGAAAACCTACGGGAAAAAGAGAGGTATCGACCGAATCTCCTTTTCCATCAATGAAGGGGAAATCGTCGGGTTCCTGGGCCCCAACGGCGCAGGCAAATCCACAACCATGAATATCATTACCGGTTATCTGTCCGCCAACTCTGGGGCGGCGCGGATTGCCGGGATTGACATTCTGGAAAATCCGGTGGAGGCAAAAAAGCACATTGGCTATCTGCCGGAGCAGCCGCCTCTATACCTGGACATGACGGTAGATGAGTACCTGAATTTCATCTATGATTTAAAAGCGGACAAGTCCATAGCTCGTCAGGCCCATATCACGGAGATTACGGAGATGGTGGGGCTGCAGAACCATCGGAAACGGCTGTGCCGCAACCTGTCCAAGGGGTATAAGCAGCGGGTTGGCCTGGCCCAGGCCCTGGTTGGCAATCCGGATGTTCTCATCCTGGACGAGCCTACAGTCGGTTTGGACCCCAAGCAGATTATTGAAATCCGAAATGTGATTAAGGCCCTGGGCAAGAACCGGACAATCATTTTGTCCACCCATATCCTGCAGGAGGTGGAGGCCATCTGTGAGCGCGTCCTGGTGATTAACGAGGGCAAGCTGGTGGCCGATGACAAGACAGTGAACCTCTCGGCCATGATTACCGGCGACCGGAAGCTCTCTGTCCGTGTGGCCGGCCCCATGGAGGCGGTGCGCCGGGTACTCCGGGGTGTGGACGGCGTTCAGTACGCCGAGGCCACCATCAGGGCGGAGGAGGGCGCCTACGACTATCTGGTGGAGGCCAAGCCCAATATTGATATCCGCAAGCCCATGTTTATGGCCCTGGCCCGGGCGGGGTATCCCATTTTGCAGCTGAAAAACATGGACCTCTCTCTGGAAGAAGTCTTTATCCGGCTTACAGCTGCGAAAAAGAAAGAGTATGTCTCCCATAATAAGCAGCCGAAAAAGGCCGCTGCCCAGACTGTGGAAGATACAGCTGCTGAAGCGGAAACGGCACCAGCAGCAGAGACAGGCGAAGAACAGGAGGGTGCTGAACAATGAGCGCTGTATTCAAACGTGACCTGCGGGCGTATTTTACTTCGCCGCTGGGCTATGTATTTCTGATGGCCTTTTTGCTGGTGCTGAATATCTATTTCTTTGTGATTTGCCTTTATCAAGGGGTCAATGCCCTGGAGCAGGTGTTCAGCTTTATGGTGTACATGATGATGTTCATGATTCCCATTCTCACCATGCGCACCTTCAGTGAGGAATATAAGTTGAAAACAGACCAATTGCTGCTGACAGCGCCGGTCAAACCTGTTGGTATTGTCATGGGAAAATTCCTCTCCTCTCTGGCAATGTTTACAGTTGGCATTATTTTCACCTTTTTGTATGCGGTCATTATCTCGGCGGTTGGCTCTCTGAATGTGGCTACAACAGTGGGCAACTATATCGCCATCTATTCTGTGGCCGCCTGCTATATTTCCATCGGTATTTTTATCTCCTCTCTGACAGAGAACCAGCTGGTATCCTGCATTGCAACGCTGGGCGTGTTCCTGGCCTTGTATCTGGTGGACTATACCTATAATGTGGTGAATATCTCCTGGATTAAATCCATTATTTACTGGATTTCCATTTTCCGCAGATACAATTCCTTCTACACGGGGGTCTTTTCCGTATCTGACTTTTTCTATTATCTGAGCGTAGCTGCGGTGTTTATTTTCCTGACCGTACGTGTCCTGGAAAAGAAGCGCTGGAGCTAATGGAGGACAGGAAACCATGAAAAAGAGTAACCAAAAAAATCCCGTTCCTGCCAATATGCAGAACGCCGATATTGTGGAAGCCCAGGAGATAAAGAGCCGCAAGCTGAAATATGGAACCCTGGCCACGGTTTTCACCATTGTATTTATCCTGGCTGTCATTATTGTAAACATCTTTGTGGGCTATCTGACGGACCGCTATGTTCTGGAATTTGACATGACCAGCGAAAGCCTCTATGAAATCTCTGAGGACACCCGGGAGGTGTTGGCGGACATTTCCGAGCCCATTACGATTACGGTTTTGTCTGAGGAGACGGACTATCGGGACTCCACGGATTTGCTGGCGCAAATCTATGAGCTGCTCCAGCGCTATGAGGCCCTGTCGGAAGGCATGCTGACGGTGGAGTATGTAAACCCCAACCTGAACCCGCAGCTACTGGAGAAATATTCTACGCTGGATTCGCCCAGTGAAGGCGACATTATCATTGAAAGTTCCAAACGCTTTAAGCATTTAACGCCCACGAATCTATATCAATATCAAAGTGACTCTGATGGAAATACCTATATTGTTGGACTGCGGGCGGAGCAGCGCCTGACCAGCGGCATCCTCTTTGTGCAGGCAGATTCCATCCCCAAGGCCCTGTTTACCACCGGCCACGGGGAGACAACCAACCTGGAGGAGCTGGAGGGCATCCTCACCAGCGGCAACTACGAAGTGGGCACCATCAACCTGGCCCTGGAGGAGATTCCCGAGGACACCACCATGCTGATTATTTCCTCCCCGCTGTCGGATTTCACCGATGAAGAAATTGAAATCCTGGATGAATTCCTGGTGAACAACGGCAATGCCATCGTCAGCATGACACCGGAGGCAACCGAGACACTGGAGCGGCTGGAGCGCTATTTTGAAGAATGGGGCGTCTATTACGAGAAAGCCATCACCATGGACACAGTCCAGGGCTACAGCGGCTATCCCATGTATGTGGTGCCTACGGTGGAGACCTTTGAAGGAATCACAGACCAGATTGATACCCGGGGCCGTTACGCCGTTATTCCCAACGCCCGGCCCATTACCACCCTCTTCTCGGAGAGCAACTGGCGGACGACTACAGTGCTGATGAGTTCCTCTTCCTCCGCTTACAGCAAGAGCTTTGAGGGCGGGCCCATTATGATGTATGACTATGAAGCCGGGGATGCAACCGGGCCTTTTAACCTGGCAGTTATGGCTGTTGAGACTCATGTGGACAACCTGGAGTACTCCTATTCCAGAATCCTGTTCTGCAATGCGGGCATGATTTCCGACACGGTCCTGGAAGTGGATAACATGCTCAACTCGTCTTACATGGCCGGCGCAGTGAACTTTATGACGGATGAGACAGACACGGTTATCATTGAGGCGAAGGAATATTCCTCCACCAACCTGTCGATTCTTGGCTCCCAGGTCACAGCGCTGTTCTGGGTGCTGGTTATTATTATTCCCCTGGGCCTGCTGGCCCTGGGCATTGTAATCTGGCTCAGGAGGAGGCACCTGTAATGTCGAAAGCCTTAAAGCCCATTATTATCTCCGGAGTTGTCATTGTCCTGATTGTCATTGCGCTCCTGCTGATGATTTTTGTCTTTCCCGCGGCGGGGGAGCCGGAGGAGGCAGAGGCTACGGCCACAGCGGCGCCTGCGGACACCATAAAGATTATCGATGAATCGGATACGGATTTGGTGAGCTTTGAGATGCTCCCGGCAGACGGCGAGAGCATGCTGGTGGAAATCAGCCGGGACGACGAGGGGGCGCTCAGCTATACGGTCACCCCTGCGACGCAGTATTTTGACTACGACACATCCAAGTTCCGCTCCATGATGTATACGCTCACCTCTATGTCTGCCACCAATCTGGTGGAGGAGGACGCGCAGGATTTGTCCATTTATGGGCTGGAAGACCCCTGGTTTACAGTGCGCTGCACTTTTACCGGGAACCGGGTGCTGGAGCTGTATCTGGGCAATGCTACGCCCACGGATTCTAATTATTACTGCAAAACCAATGAGTCCGACACGGTCTATACCTTGGGCAGCTATGTGGTCAGCCTGCTGACCCGGGCGGACATTGACTACCGGCAGATTACCCTGTTCCCCACCTATACGGAGGACGACATCTATACCAATATCAACTATGTCAAGATGACGCTCCGGGATGGCACAGAAATCGAAATCCAGAAAGAGGATTTGGATAATCTCAGCGAGTACAATGTCACGGGCTCCGCCTACTACATGCTCTCCCCGGTGGAGAGCTCCTGCAACGATACCCTGGTGCAGTCGGAGGTGCTGGACGTTGTGGCGACCCTCACCAGCAGCGAGGTCCTCTTTGACATCACGGAGGACGAGTATGCCGAGTACGGGTTTGACAATCCGGCAAAGCTGGAAATGACCGACGTGGAGGGCAACTCCGTCAGTATCCTGATTGGCGCCAAGTATACAGATGGCTATTACTATGTGATGTTGGAGCAGTCCCCGGAGACGGTCATCGCCTGCCCGGAGTCGGCCTTTGCTTGGCTGGACATCAATTATATTACCCTGATGAACCGGGTCGTGTGGTATGAGCAGATTGTAGACGTCGCCTCTATTGAGTACGACATGAACGGTACGGAATATGTACTGGAGATGGAGCACTATACAGAGACCGACGAGGAGGGCAATGAATCGGCCGCCATCAACGCCACCCTCAATGGGGAGGCCATCAGCGAGACCAACGCCCGCCGGCTCTTTGTCCGGACACTGAATTTCCGGATTATCGGAGATGTCCCGGTGGAAGCAGAGCTGGGGGAGCCGGAGTACACAATTACCATGAATCGGACAGACGGCTCAACGCGCACAATGGAGCTGATTAG